>NZ_DKSQ01000043.1:0-4740 GCF_002472765.1 Empedobacter sp. UBA7252 | reverse complement strand
AACGTTTAGGACGCTAATGATCTTTTATCAATTATTAAATCTGTTTCTAATATCCAAAGAGAATTTTTGATAAGATTATGATTATTAAGATTTAATTCATCTAAATCTTTATCAAATAACACTAAAACTCTTCCTTCAAATAAATCATTATTTATTTCAATAACTTTTCCACTTTCTCCAATTAAAATCCAATAATGATTTTCATCTCTTAAATTATTTGTATTCTTTTTTCCTAAAAAAGTATTTAAAATTACTTTATCATTCAATTTCATTCATAATTTTTTTCATCACTCATAAATATAAAACCTTTTTTCGTTAAAAGTACTATTTAAACTATCTTTGCGGTACTTTTCAATACAACATGACGGACAATTATCGTACAATCGAGAAAGCTGTGGAAGATGTAATTTTCAAAGAATTGGGTAGTAAGTTTATTAATTTTGCTTATCCAGTTGAAAATGAAGATGACATCAAAATTTATTTGGATCAATTGCGCGAAATTCATCCCGACGCCAATCATCATTGTTACGCGTACGCACTTGGAATTGATGGTAAAAATCATCGTGCAAATGATGATGGAGAGCCAAGCGGCTCGGCTGGTTTACCAATTTATAATCAAATTTTATCAAGTGAAATCACCAATGTTTTGATTGTTTCTGTACGCTATTTTGGCGGAACAAAATTAGGAATTCCTGGTTTGGTAAAAGCGTATAAATATGCGGCACAAGTTGTGTTGGAAGAAGCAAATATTGTAGAAAAATTTGTTTCTAAACGTGTGAAAATGGTTTTTAATTATGATCAACAAGGAATTGTAGAGCGCAATGTCTATCGTATTTCTGGAGAGATTAAAGACAAACATTTTTCTGATAAATGCATGTTTACAATTTCGGTAAGAGAAAGTAAATTGGACGAATTTATTCGCATGTTTGACGAATATTATCAAATGGAAATTAAAATTATTGACTAATGCTAAATAGCTTAACTTCTTTACGTTTTTTCTTTGCTTTTGTAGTTTTCTTAAGCCATTTAACGTTTGTAAAAACCGATTTAGCTTGGTATAATTATCTAAAAAATAACGTCTTTTTCGAAGGTTATCTTGGTGTTGGTTTTTTCTTTATTTTGAGCGGATTTGTTTTGGCGCTTAATTACGAAAAGAAAGTCATCGACAATCCAAATTTTGATAAAAAGAAGTTTTATATCGCACGAATTGCTCGTATTTATCCACTTCATGTCCTAACCTTTTGTGTTATGTTGCCTTTTGTTATCATCAATGTTTGGCAAGGATATTTTCATTGGGATATTGCAGGTGCGAACTTATTTTTATTGCAATCTTATATTCCGGTAAAAGATTTTTATTTCTCTATTAATAACGTTTCCTGGAGTATTTCGACCGAATTATTTTTCTATTTGATGTTTCCTTTTTATGTGATTTGGTTGCATAAATTCCCGAAACTGAAATATATTTTATTACTAATTATTCCGATTATTATTTTTGCAGAACCTTATTTCAGAACAAATATGAAATTGGAAAAAGCGATTTTTTACATCAATCCAATTGTTCGCAGTTTCGATTTTATTTTAGGAATTATTACCTGTCAAATCTATAAAAAGATAAAAGATACGCCTATCAATTTTTCGAGAGGAACTTTAATAGAAATCGCTGCAATTGCTGTTTTGGCAATCTTTTTCTACTTCCACAATGATGTTGCGAGAGCTTTTCGTTACGGAATTTATTATTGGATTCCGATGGTTGGAATTGTCCTAATTTTTGCTTTACAAAAAGGTTTCTTTTCGAGAATTCTTCAACATAAAACATTGGTTTATTTAGGTGAAATTAGTTTTGCATTTTATATGATTCATATGATTGTGATAAAATATGGAAATCAATATTTACCGAAAATCAATGATTTTCAGAAAATTGGAATTTATTTCGTAATTGCTTTAATTTTAAGTGCATTAACGTTTGAATATTTTGAGAAACCCGTTGCGAAGTGGATCAAAGATAAAGTGAAGTAGTAGCGAGTATTTCTAAAAAATTAATTCAAATAGTTGATTATAACTGAGATTGTGACAATAATAATTGAAACAACAATCAAAATATCTAAGTAATTTATTTTTTTTGAACCAAAATTTGTAGTTCGTTTGCGTTTTCGTGAATACACTATTTCTTTGTTCATTTTTTAAAAGAAAATAAGCCGCGAGTTACCACGACTTATTTGTCAAATAATTAATAGTACATTATATAGTTAAAAGTTCTTAGTAATCCTATTACTGGTACTTGTAGCAACTTCCTGTTTTCTTTGCCGATTTACCTGTCATTTTATCAGATAATAGTAGAATAAATGGACATCTAACTTCTGCAGCTTGTTGTTTTAAAACTTTTTCTGCACGCTCATCTTTTCCATTTCCAGTTCTGAAGTTAATCATACCTGTTTTAGATTTTAAATCATCTCCTTTTTTCAAACCTGCAACCAAAGATTTATCTTCCAAAATAATCACTTTCCCCCAATCTTTATCGTCAGTAATTTCAATTTTATCAGAAACATCCTCAATACGAGTGCTTTTCCCGTAAAATACTTTATTAACAGAATATTTACTCAAAGACTGTATAGCATCTTCTCCATCATACGTATATTCTACTGTAAATTCTCCCACACGCTTAATCTGACCTTCGATAATCTCACCAGAATGTTTGTAAATTTTATCTACTTGTCCAAATGCTAGCGAAGCCATAAGACCTAACCCTAAAATAAAAATGTTTTTCATTGTTAATTGTTTTAAATATTGACTTAATTTTAATTGATTTCTAAAATACTTTCAGTTTCGTTGATTGTAATTATGGTTTTTAGAGGACTAGATTCCAGTAAACCATAATTTTCTTTTAGATTGGTGGTCGGTTTTTTCAATAAATCAATTAATTGATCAATTGATTCTTGATAAATTTTCTTTTTTGTAGAGTTCTTAACTAAAGAGATATAATACGTCTTATAGTTTTTCTTAATTGGAGCTTCTTTTTCTATTTCTTCTGCAATATTTTTAAAGAAACTTGTTCTATTTTCAGAATTTTTGACCACAATACGCTTTATATTTTTCCCTTCAGTTTCAACCTCAATATTCAACGTATATGGTTCAATTTTTACTGAATTGTACATTACTTTTTGGTTTCCAAAATTATCTTCAATAGATGTAGAAGAAACCTTATAAAAATCCTCTAACTCATTTACACGATTTCCAATAAATTGTTTTAAATTTTTGTAATCCAAATTTTGAGAGAAACCTAAACTACACAACAGTAGTAATAAAGTAGATAAAATAATCTTCATTTTTAATAAATAATTAGCTATTAACACCAGATTTATGTGCTAAATAAATTCTTTGCAAATTTTAGGATTCACTACTTAAATTCCTATTTTTGCAGGAGTAGTTATGAGGTAGTTTAATGATTACTACCTATGGGTAGTTGAGCTACTTCATTAAATATCAGTCATATAACAAAAATGAATAATAAAACACTTTTAATATTCTTTACTCTATTTTTCACCCAGGTAGGGATAGGAAATACAATAAATTCCGAAATTCTAAAAAAAGAAATCTCATCTTATAATGAAATCGGTTCATTTGATAAATCAATTATCAAATTAGATAGTATTATACATTCTAAAAACATAACGAATTACGATTTATATAATTTGTATTTGTTAAAATATCTTACGTATAAAACATTATTAAATTATCCAGAAGCAGAAGAAAATTTAAATGTTGCTGAAAAATATGGTTTAAAGAGTGCTAAATACAAATCCGAAGTTGAGACAAGAGTTTTGATTGAACGAATCTTTATCCAATTTGATTATTTAAAATATGATAAGGTTGAGGAATTGCTCCAAAAAGTAAATAAATCTAATTTAAAATATTTGGATGCCGAAACGTATGGCTTTTATATTTCTGTTATAGGCACAATGAATAGTTTAAATAAAAATTATATTCAGGCAGAAAAAGATTATTTGGAAGCTATAGAAATTTTGAAGCAAAAATCTCCCAAACATTTACCTAATATTTATAGAAAGCTTTTACACTTATATACAGAAACAAAAGACAATAAGAAGGCTTTAGAAGCTTATAACAAAGGGTTGTATTATGCAAAACATTATGGTATAAAACTTTATATTTTGAATATGTACGAATCTCTTACTTGGTATTATGCTCAGAATGAAGATTGGGAAAAAGCATATAAAACAAGATTAATTGTGAATGATCTTGCAACCGATTATGATGCAATTAATCAAAGTGGAAAATTACAAAATTTAGAAAGAGAAATCATTAACAAACGAAACGATTTAGAAGTTCGAAATCAGAAAAATATCCGACTATTTCTGGTTATTATTTCTGCAATTTTGATCATATTATTAATTGTTCTTTATAAATTCTACAAGATAAACATCGAAAAAAGAAAACTTGTTGAAAATGAAAATGAACGGATGAGAAATAAACTTTCTAATTTGATTAATCATTCAAATAATGCAAATCAAGTTGAAAAGAAAATCATTTTAAGTGATTATAATCTTTCGGAAAGGCAATTGGATATCATCGAATTAGTGAAGAAAGGATTTACAAATAAAGAAATTGCAACTGAACTCTATATTTCTGAGAATACAGTGAAATATCATTTGAAGGTTATTTACAATACTTTGGGAATAGAGAGTCGTAATTCGTTGTAAATAAAGGCAATATCCAAAAAACTGT
>NZ_DKSQ01000107.1:0-7585 GCF_002472765.1 Empedobacter sp. UBA7252 | reverse complement strand
TCCTTGTGGAGTTCTGATAAGTTCTAAATTTGTGTACATCATAATCTATAATTTTTTGGTTGACGCTAATATTGTGTTAAAAATAATTTTTAATGTTAATTTCATTTAACACAACTGATAAAATTAAAAGTTTCTAATAAAATTCAGTATTTTGTATTTGTTTTTTAATAAACATAAATTATACCAAAAAATATACAAATGGTTTCCTTCATGTTAAATTTTAAGAAATTTGACTCCAACCAACTTTATCTTTATGATTTTCAATAAAATATTTTTTTGTTGGCTCATAAATCGAAGAAGAAAGTGTCGGATCTTGTGAAAGAATAGCTTCTACACATTTTCTTGCAGCATACAAAACTTCTTTGTCTTTCGCTAAATCAGCAATTTTAAGATTGAGAACTCCACTTTGTTGCGTTCCCATCATATCACCAGGACCACGCAATTCCAAGTCAACTTCTGCTACCTGAAAACCATCATTAGTTTCACACATTGTCTGAATTCTACGTTTCGAAACTTCATTCAATTTCCCTCCCGTCATCAAAATACAATACGATTGTTCCGCTCCACGACCTACGCGGCCACGAAGTTGATGCAATTGAGAAAGTCCAAAACGTTCAGAATTTTCAATAATCATCACCGACGCATTTGGGACATTAACACCTACTTCTATCACAGTTGTCGCCACCAAAATTTGAGTTTCATTATTTTTGAAACGATTCATTTCAAATTCTTTATCCGCAGGTTTTTGACGACCATGCACAATACTTATCGCATATTCTGACAACGGAAAAGCACGAGAAATACTCTCGTAACCATCCATCAAATCTTTCAATTCTAACTTTGCTGATTCTTCAATCAGTGGATAAACCACATAAATTTGACGACCTTTCGCAATCTCATCTTTCATAAATTTGAAAACGCTTAAACGATGCGCATCTGTTTTATGAAGTGTTTTGATAGGTTTTCGTCCTTTTGGCAATTCATCAATCACCGAAACATCCAAATCGCCATACATTGTCATCGAAAGTGTACGTGGAATTGGCGTGGCTGTCATCACTAAAATATGTGGTGGAAGTTTAGCTTTTCTCCAAAATTTAGCACGTTGAGCGACTCCAAAACGATGCTGTTCATCAATAATCGCTAATCCTAAATTCTGAAAAATCACATTATCTTCCAACAAAGCATGCGTCCCGATAATGATTTTAAGTTTTCCATTTTCAAGATTTTCTAAAATTGGTTGACGCTTTTTCTTTGTCACCGAACCCGTTAATAACTCAACCGAAACATCCAAACCATTCAATAATTCTGTAATACTTTCGTAATGTTGTTGCGCAAGAATTTCTGTTGGTGCAATTAAAGCTGCTTGAAAACCATTGTCGACAGCAATCAACATCGTTAATAATGCAACCATCGTTTTTCCAGAACCAACATCACCTTGCAACAAACGATTCATTTGCGCAGGTTGACGAAGATCAAAGCGAATTTCTTTCATCACTCTTTTCTGTGCATTTGTCAATTCAAAAGGTAAATATTCATTGTAAAATGTATTGAAATAATGACCAATTTCTGGGAAAGGATTACTTCTATTCTTTTGTTTATTGACTGCTTTTTGAGAGAGATTTGCAAGATTTAGAAAGAAAAATTCTTCAAATTTCAGACGACGAATTGCTGCATTTAATTCTGTTACATCTTTCGGAAAATGAATTGCTTTCAACGCGTCATTTCTTCCAACTAATTTATAATGATCGAGAACATTTAAAGGTAAATTCTCAGGAATATCAATATTTTCAGCAAAAAGATTCATCATCATTTTTTGAAGAACACGATTCGTAATTCCTTTTTTCGTCAACTTTTCAGTACTCGGATAAACAGGAAATAATCCAAGCGGAATATTTTTAGCGTCTTCAACTAATTCAATTTCAGGATGTGTAATACTAAAATTATTATTGAACACATTTGGTTTTCCGTAAATCACAACTTCTTTGAAAAGATCATTTCTTAATTTCTCCTTTTGCCAAGAAGAAACTTTAAACCAAACTAATTCTAAAGTTCCAGTTCCATCTTGAAATTTCCCAACTAAACGTTTTACTTTTCCTTGGTTAATTTCTTCTAAACTAACAATTTTACCTTTCAATTGTATTTCGGCTGCTGTTGATGAAATTTCTGAAATTTTATAGAATTTCGATTTATCAACATAACGAAAAGGAAAATGCTGTATCAAATCTTCGTATCTAAAAATTCTGAATTCACTTTGCAGTGTTTTAGCACGCTCAGGTCCAGCACCTTTTAAATATTCTATTGTTTTTTTTAATGGATTTTGATACATTTTTCTACTTTCGAAAGTCGCAATTTACCAAATTTTAACGATAAACAATGTCATCATTGTTACAAAATAAGCTCGTAGAATTGCTTTATATTTGTAACAAATTAGAATCAAATGAATTTAACAGAATACATCAACAAAGGTTTATCATACGAAGATTATATCACACGCGTTGAAGATGATTTGGAAAACGAAATCGAAAACGATGATCCGAAAGAATATGTACAATATTATGCTTTGGGATTGCAACGCATGAACAGAATTTTTAAAACATTCAGTTTAAATCCTGCTCAAGAAATACGCGTTAAATCAACTACAAATAATTTAAAATTATTAGTAATTACAGAAGGTTGGTGTGGAGATGCATCTCAAATTTTACCTGTTGTGGAGAAATTGGCAAATGCACTTCAAGTTTCGACGCATTATGTTTTACGTGATGAAAACATGGAGTTGATGGAAAAATACAAAACAAATGGTGCAGCTTCTATTCCGATTATTATTGGAGTGAATGATGAAAATGAAGAAGCTTTCCGTTTTGGTCCTCGTCCACAAGCTGGAATGGAAATGTTGGCGCGTTTCAAAAGTAATCCTGATACGTATTCAGCAGATGATTTTCACGAAGATTTACAAAAATATTACAACAATAATAAAGGTGAAGATATTGTAAATGAAATTTTAGATTTGATTGACGAAAACATCGGTAATTAATCATTTTTTTCTATTTGTTCAACTTGATATTTGTTCGCATCTTTGTGTAAGATTTTATTGAAAAAGAAAAATGAAAGGAAATAAGCAAATTATTTTTGCCATCGTTGTAGTTGTCGCTTTAGTCGCTATTATGTTTACGCCAATTGGTACATTTTTTAAAAGTAAAATGGAAGATAATAGCCACGTTGCTGGTTCTGATATAGAATTAACAGAAAGTGATTATGATATTGATTTAATTGGTCATAACGGCGCTGCGAATACAAACTTGATTGATTTCAAGAAAAGTGGTGAAGTTGTTTTCCTAAATTTTTGGGGAAGCTGGTGTCCTCCTTGTGTTGCAGAAATGCCAACAATTCAGAAATTGTATGAAGCAAAAGGACAAAAAGTAAAATTTGTATTGATTGCTATTCAGGATAAACCGACAGTTTTTAATCCTTTTTTGCAAAAAAATAATTATACAATGCCAGTTTATGAGCCAAATAGTCCAATTTCGAATAATATGTTACCAAAGGTTTTTCCAACAACTTATATCTTAAATAAAAAAGGTGAAGTTGTGTTGAAAGAAACAAAAACGAGAGATTGGAACGATAAAGAAATTAATGATTTATTAGATAAATTAATCGCTGAATAATTTCATTCAAAAAGATAAAAAACCGTTATTAAATGATTAATAACGGTTTTTTTTATATCTGTAATTTAATTTTCTCTCATCAATGCTAATTGCAATAAAGCAGTTGTTGTATTTTGATTACGTGTAGTAGCACTTACATTAAATAGATTTTCGAAAAAATTATTGGTCAATTTTGTTTTTCCGTAACCAGAAGGACAATACAAATAAACGACATCATCAGCAATAAAATATTGTTCATCTTCAGTTTTCGAATTTTCAACTTTTTCAGTATTTATTTCCTCAGGTTTATTGGCTAAAAATGTATAATGCAAAAACTCTTTATCGATGCTAAAATCCTTTAAGAATGGATTATTTTCGATGATGTTTTTTAATTTTTCGATGGTTAAAATCAAAATTGGAACTTCAAAAGATAAACTTTCTACAATTTTATCGTGAATTAAATCTCCAATTTCTTTGATATCAGTCAAATTTGTCGAAAAAACTGCATTTCCACTTTGCACGTAAGTGGTAACATTTTCCAGTCTAAGTTCCTCTAAAAGTTTGGTTAAAACATCCATTTTGATGATTTTTTTACCACTCACATTTATACCTCTCAGAATTGCAATAAAAGTATTCATAAAACTATCTCTATTTACGAGAAACTTTGTTTAAAATTATGAAAATAAATATAATAGAAATTTTAAAACAAATCCCTAATTGTTACGATAATTTTGATAAATTAGCATCATTCTGAATAATAAAAAAACTAATAAAACCTATGACTACAAACAGATTAGAAGCTTTTAGCGATGGCGTTCTTGCAATTATTATTACCATTATGGTTTTGGATCTGAAAGTTCCGCTTGGAGATGATATAATGAGTTTGAAACCTTATATCCCAAAATTTCTGAATTATTTGTTCAGTTTTATTTATGTTGGAATTTATTGGAACAATCATCATCATCTTTTTCAGGCGATTGAGAAAGTAAATGGCGGAATTTTATGGAGTAATTTGCACTTGCTTTTTTGGTTGTCTTTATTACCAGTTTCCACAGGTTGGATGGGCGAAAATTACGACTCAACTTTTCCAGTTGCTTTTTATGGATTTGTCTTATTTATGAGCAGTGTAGCATTTATGATTATTGAAAAAATCGCTGTAAAACAAGAAGGAAAAGAATCAATAATTGGGAAATCTGTGAGTAGAAGTTTTAAAGAAATTTCTTCGAGTATTGGTTATTTGGCTGGAATCGGAATTTCATTTGTAAAACCAGAAATTGGTATTGTCATTTATGCTTTAATTGCTTTACTATGGCTAATTCCAGATAGAAGAATTGAAAAATCGATGCGATAATTATTGATAATTTTCCACAGAATCAATTAATTTTTGAAGAAGATTAGATGTAGAATCTTCTTCAAAATTTTTAAAAGATTGTCCTAACCATAAATTAGTAAACGCTGTATTTTCGTTCAATTTAGAAGCATTTCTCAACGGATTTGTTAATTTATTTTGATAAGGATAAGGTAAAACAAACTCAGAGTTTTCAAATAAATGAATAAATTCATTCTCAATTCCTCGTGCATATCTTCCAGAAAAACTTTTCGTCAAGATAATTTCACTTTCCCTTACATTTTTTAATCGTTCTTTTTCGAAGGATTTTAAAGCACTTTCATTGGAACACAAAAACAAACTACCAATCTGAAAAGCATCTGCACCCAATTGTTTAGCAGCCAAAAGTGTTTTCGTATCATAAATTCCACCAGCAAAAATCAACGGCTTTTTTACAACATCCTTTACTTGCGAAAACAATGAAAAGCCACCAATTTGAGGCAAAATATCTGGATTAAATGTTCCACGATGCCCACCTGCTTCAATTCCTTGTACACAAATCACATCAATATTCGATTTTTCCAATTGTATCGCTTCTTCCAGCGTTGTACAAGTCCCTATTAATGTCACATGATGTTCTTTAAGACGATTAATAGAATTATCGTCAAAATTGCCAAAAGTAAAACTCAAGATTTTGCACTTTTCTTGTAAAATTACTTCTATTTGTTCCTTATAACCATTTGGTTTTACAGCTTCAATCTCAGGAAAAACGATATCAAAGTTTTGTAGACGCGCAAGCTCAATTAACTTATTTTTTGTTGCATTATACTTTTGCTTTAATTCTGGTGTGATTTCAGGAATATCGTTCGCAAAAATATTGATAGCAAAAGGTTTATTCGTTAATTTTTTGGTTTGATAAATTCGCTTCAATGAATTTTCTGCATCCAAATCAGCAATTGGCAAAGAACCTAAACAGTTACAATTACTTGCTGCAGCAACCATTTCTGATGTCGTTACTCCAAACATTGGCGCTTGAATAATCGGATATTTTACGCCAAATAATGCTGTTAGTTCATTTTGCCAAATCATCTTTTTTTACTTTAAATTTTCTTTCAATTTAGGCATAAAAACTTTTATCGCAGGAAGTAAATCCTCAAAAATTGGATTGTTTTTATTCTTCATAACCACTTCCAAAAACAACTTTAAACCTATTGCAAATTCTACTGATTGATTTTCATTTTCGAACGGATTTTTAGATTTTATCATTTCAATAATCTTAAAAATCTCATCATGATTCATAAAATCTAAAACGATTGGAGCCTGTAATGGTGCATCTTTGTCTAATAATTCGGTCTGTTCTAACGTTAATTTGTAGTGATTTCCTTTCTTTGTCATATATCTAATTTTTCCAAAAGTAACAGATTAGAATTATCAAAAATTAAAATGATTATTCGTTTAATTGATTGATTAAATCAATAATATTTATTCAAAAAAAGAGTCACATTTCTGCAACTCACTTTTGTTATTTATCAACTCCTTGATTTACTTGCTTATGACGTTCATTCATTGCTTTCATTTCCGCCATAAATTCTTTGTCTGTCACAACTTTTCCCTTTGTTGGCAAAGTAATCACAATATCTTTATCTAAAATTTCGATTTCTTTCATTGTAAAAATAGCCTTGAACTCATCTTCTGACATTTCTGCTTTCACAATCAATCCTGGTAAATTTGCATAACGATAAGGACCATCTCTATAAGGTAAACTTGTTGTATACCACGCTATCACCTCTCTTCCTTCCTCATCTATTCCAACTGCTTTTGTCGCGTTATAACCTGCTATTTCTGTTTTTTCTTTTGTGATTTTCCATTGATAATCAAAGATTTTATCTTTAATCAAAAAGGTTTTCACGCCAAAATCTTTCACATTATAAAATTCATTTTTTTCATAATCTTTATATTGTGGATTTGCTTCTGCAGCAATAATCATCTGCACAATAGAATTGTCATTGGATTGATTATTATCAATTTTAATTTCAGGTTTGAAAGAAGACATTTTACCATTACTCTCCAATACAAATTTCACCGAAATTCCGCGATCTATTTCACTTTTGAAACTCGCTTGATACGCAGCAGGGATACTACTTTTGATCTTATCGAAATCTAAAATAAAATCTGTGTTGTAGATTACTTTTATGTTCTCCTTTTTAGTTTGTGCAAAAGAAATAATAGACGAAATAGTTGTAAAACATACCGAAAATATAAGTTTTTTCATGTTATAATAATTTATGGTTTTGTTATTCTCAAAAGTAAAGAAACAAAGGTAATGAATTTGTTAAATAAGGCACAATAAATCATATCAGATTCATAAAATATAATTTAAAAATTTAACAATTTCCTAAAATTGAGAATCAAATAAATTGAAAGAATAAATATTACTTTTAAAATATATTGACGACCAAAATTTATGAAATTACAAAAAGGAATTACAGGTTTTGACTCCACTCCTAATATACAACAGAAGATTTAGAGAAAATTCTGAAAAGAATTAAATATCCATTTACCAAGACAGAAGTTATTCTGAAAATGAATGATTCTTACCCGTTGTGCATATTAAATA
>NZ_DKSQ01000090.1:17190-18448 GCF_002472765.1 Empedobacter sp. UBA7252 | reverse complement strand
TTTGGAACTTGGTCAACCAACGTTTTCAATCTATCATTCAGTACCATAGAGCAAATTTACTGAATCAATTTCTAATTTTAAATTTTTAACATTTTTCGACGACACCTTGTAGCGTTTTATTTGCTCAACTTTGCAATATGTTTGCATTGGTTGATTGTAATAATTTTTACGCTAGTTGTGAAAGAGTTTTTAACCCAACTCTTAACGGAAAGCCTGTAGTTGTCTTGTCTAACAATGATGGTTGTGTAATTGCGCGATCTAACGAAGCTAAAGATTTAGGTATTCCAATGGGTGCTCCTGCGTTTGAATACGAGAATATTTTTCGTTTAAAAGGTGTGAAGGTTTTTTCTTCAAATTACGCTCTCTATGCTGACATGAGTAACCGAGTAACTACTGTTATTAAAAAGTATTGCCCTGATATCGAAGTTTATTCAATTGATGAATCATTTCTATTTTTTAAAGGTTTTGAAAAATATGATTTGGCAGAATATGCACAAAAAATCAAACAAGAAATATTTCAAATTACCAAAATTCCCGTTTGCATTGGAATAGGACCAACTAAGGCTTTGGCTAAAGTTGCAAATCGAATTGCAAAAAAGTTTCCTAAACATCACAATGGCGTTTACATGATAGATAACCAGGATAAAATAGAAAAAGCTTTAAAGTGGTTAAAATGCGAGGATATCTGGGGAATTGGGCGACGTTTAGCTAAACGTTTAGCTTACATAAGCTGCCATACCGCTTGGGACTTTACAAGATTGCAAGATGAATATTTAAGACGTAATTTTTCAATTGTTGAATTGCGATTAAAAAAAGAATTGCTTGGAGAAAGTGTACTGCGACTTGATGAAGTTCAACGTAAAAAATCAATTGCAACAACTCGAAGTTTCGAAAGAAAAATAAATAAATATGAGGACCTGCAAGAACGAGTTTCAACTTTTGCAGTTTCCTGCGCTGAAAAGCTTAGAAAAGAACATTCAAAGTGCAATATTATATCTGTATTTGTGATGACAAATCGATTCGACGATAAACATTCTTTCGTTTCTAATACATTAAGTACTACTTTAGAATTTGATTCTAATTCAAGTATTGTACTTTCGAAAGCTGCGTTATTTTTGTTAGATAAATTAGTTCCAGAAGAAGGAAAGGTTCCTGATTACAAAAAAGCTGGCGTTATTGTTTCGGCAATCACTCCAGATGATCAAGTTCAAATGAATATGTTTAATCAAGAATCACCAAAACATAAAGCGTTGATGAG
>NZ_DKSQ01000090.1:14441-16989 GCF_002472765.1 Empedobacter sp. UBA7252 | reverse complement strand
GTGGAAAATGAAGCAAGAACGCTTGTCGCCATCTTACACAACTAAATTAAGTGATATTTTAAATGTAAATTAGATAATGGTAAAATTTATAAAAGCTCCTAAATTATCAGATGAATTAATTAGTGTTCCAATTAATGTTAATGCTGAAAAAGTTTATGTTCAATTTTTAGGTGAAGTGTCGGCAGGTTTTCCATCACCTGCAGCAGATTTTGTTCAAAATACTATTAGTCTAGATGAATCTTTACTAGATAAACCTGAAGCTACATATTTAAATAGGGTAGCAGGAGACAGTATGTATCCAGATTATTTGATTGGTGATTTATTGGTAATTCGTTCAGATATTGAACCAAGGCATAATGATGATATTATTGTTTCGGTTAATAATTCTGAATATACTTTTAAGCGATACGATGCAATTAACAAGAAAATTTTCCCTTTGAATCCTAAATACAAAAATGCAATTCAATTAGATGATGAAGATACAGTTTTAATTCTTGGAGTAGTAACTTCATTAATCAGACAAAAAAGAAAAGTTTAATAACTTATTTATTGTATATTTGTTAAGCGTTCGGAAAGAGATTTCTGAACGTTTTGTGTTTATTGAAAAACACAAAATATTGCTAATTCATTGCAAATTTTTTTTATGAAACTTTTTATTTGTTGTATCTAACAGAATAACAAATGCTTAAAAATTATACTCAATTACGCTAAAGGAAACCAATAATTTAAAATAGAATTTTCTATATATGAGTCGCTTAATTTTAAGCGACTTTTTTTATGAATTTATATTAATGAAAAGCTTTTAATTATTAAGTTGATAAAAATAGTGTTAATAAATAAAAAAAGATATTTTATTATGAATAATATAAAACTATTAATTGTAAATTGATAAAAGTATTAGAAACTAAAACATTTCTTATTAGTATGTTAAAAACATTTATTTTATTATCAGTCACGCTTGGTATCCCTTTTTTATTAATCATGTTTCTTTATGGAAGCACATTTTTTAAGAAAAATATCAATAATGACTAATAATTTTTTCCATTTACTAAATTAAAAAATCCTTCACTTGTATGAGCGAAGGATTTTTTTATGATGGTTTGATTAATGATTATTTTATTACAACTCTTTTGTTGATTTCCATTTGTTTTCCAACAACTTTGATGATATAAATACCTGGGTTTTTGAAATTAACTTCAACTTCTTTTTGATTTGACGAATTTGAAACTTCATTAATTAATTGTCCATTGAAATTAAAAACAGAAACTTTCTGAATTGATTTCGAATTATTTTCAAGTTTAACTTTAATCGAACGATTTGTTACATTGTAAACTGAAACATCATCACGCTTTTGATATTCGAAATCTCCAGTTCCTAAATTTGAACCCCAAATTTTTTCTGCATATTCAGGATGATCAATAAATGGGTTTCTGTTTTTTTGGTATCTGTAGACTAAATTATTAATATCTTTTTCACGATCAGAAACAGGATCATTTAAATGCCAAGTCATTAATATTTTCAAGAAAGTGTCTGTAAAAACTTTATCTTTTGTTTTATTAAACATAGCATAAGACCAACTCTGAATACCATTTTCTTGATAACGAGTAGCAAAATAAAAATAAGCACGAGCTATATCACCTTTAAACTCATCAATTGGTTCGAAAACTGTTCCAGAAAATCCCGCAGAGTATCCAGAGTTTTTATTACTTCCTAATTTAGAGCCATTTAAAGAAGTGTATGTTGCACTTTCAACAACTCCATAAGGAAAATTATCTCTTTTATTATTAACATAACCATCAGTTGGCCAGATATGGAATGCATCTGCAACCATAGGAGAGTTTTTATTAAAAACACTTTGAGGAATAATATGCTCTCTGTTGTAGCAGTCTCCTTCATTTTTATAACCAGAACTGCCACATTGATCTGAAGATTTTATAAAATTATAAGGATCAATTTTTTTCGGTATCTCTGAATAAATATCATAAATAGAATTATCTTTTTCATCATATTTATCTAAAAAACCATTATCAGAATCTGTTCTATTATAAAGTGTCCATAATCCGCCATATGTTAAATCTGTATGGTTTTTTATTATTTCATATAGCTGTGTTTTTAAGGTAAAGCTGCTACCAGTTGCAGTGTCGTAATAGTTACTTGGTGCTTGCGCTGACGCTAAAACACTTACTGTAAATATAGATAAAGAACATAAAATTTTTTTCATAAACAATTTAGCTAAAAAAAGCTGTGATTTCCACAGCTTGTACTTTGTATAAATTTATGAAATTTAAAGTTTACTAATTGTTAAATTATTTACTGTAATTTTGATAAATCACCAATGAATCTTGAATTTGTTTATTTAATAATTTGTATAAGTCAGGTTGATTTAAAGAAACTCCAGCTATCGATTTCAATTTTTTCTGAAAATTCTTAGAACCTAACAAAAATTTTGCTCGATAAGAATCTTTATTCATGACTTTTTTGGCTTGTAAATCTTTAAAATCTTTTCTAATTTTTCGTGCATATAATTCAGACAAGTCAAATTGCAACT
>NZ_DKSQ01000090.1:0-14337 GCF_002472765.1 Empedobacter sp. UBA7252 | reverse complement strand
CATTTCTTTTAAAATTTCTGTATGTTGCATAGATAGCCACGAATTACTTTCATCAAATTTATTGGTAACCCAAAGTTCAGGAAGTTCTCCTGTAGATTCTGCAATTTGCCAACCTAATTTTGAATCTAAAAATCCTTGAGGAACCTTTGTTTGAATAGGTTTCTTTTTGAAGTTTTTGTAATTAAGCTTCATATCTTTTTTCCATTCAATTACAGATTGAGCTTGAAGAGAATGATAACAGAAAAGAGTAATTATAAAAAAGAATATTGATTTATTCATCAGATAATCAGGGTGTTGATTTTAAATGTTTTCTAACAAATCAAGTCTCATCCCATGAGAACCTTTTATCAAAATATTTTGAGTTTTGATTGGATTTTCTTTCAAACATTCTTCAAAGGCAACACGGTTTTCAAATTTTTGTACTTTTGGATTATTCGTAATTGTTTCACCAAAATTATGTCCTAGAATAAAAATTTGATCAAAATCTAAACTTTCAGCTAAATCTAAAATACGTTGATGCTCAGATTTTGATTCTTCTCCAAGCTCGAACATATCACCAANNCAATAATAACTGTTTTAGAACCTTCAAATTTTGCAAAATTATTTAACGAAGCTTCCATACTACTTGGGTTTGCGTTGTAAGCATCCATCACAATTTTGTAATTTTCTTTATTGATAATTTGTGAACGATTATTTGATGGAAAATAATTTTCGATTCCTTGTTGAATAGTTTTAGCATTAATCCCGAAATGTTGTCCAATTGCAATTGCACACGAAATATTGCTAAAATTATAGTTTCCTGTTAAATGAGATTGAATTTTTAAATCTTGGTATTTAACCGCCAAATATTCAGTTTCATTTTCTATCAATTCGATTTGAACATTAGCATTATGTTGATCAGAAAATGTAATTCGGTTAATATCTTCAGTTTTTTCAACTTGAATAGAATCATTAAAATTGACAAAAGCAGTTTTGTTATTTGCTCTCAAAAAATCATATAACTCAGATTTTCCTTTAATCACACCTTCAATTCCTCTGAAACCTTCTAAATGTGCTTTACCAAAATTGGTGATATACCCATAATCTGGTTGAGAAATTGAAGCTAATAACTCGATTTCTTTTTGATGATTAGCACCCATTTCTATCACGGCAATTTCTGTGTTTTCTGGAATAGAAAGAATTGTCAAAGGAACTCCGATGTGATTATTCAGATTTCCGAAAGTATAATGCGTTTTGAATTTCTCTTTTAAAACAGCTGAAATCAATTCTTTTGTCGTTGTTTTACCATTAGAACCAGTCAATCCAATAAATGGTATTTTAAGATAATTACGATAAGTTTTCGCTAAATCTTGTAGAGCTTCTAAAGCATCATTAACCAAAAAAATATTTTGAGATGTATTTTCAAATTCTTTTTCGTCAACAATTGCCATTGCAGCTCCTTGATTGATTGCTTCTTGAGCGAAAGTATTTCCGTTGAAATTAGCTCCTTTTAAAGCAAAAAAGATACAATTTTGTGAGATGTTGCGTGTATCAGTCGTAACGATTTTCGATTTAAGAAATTGATCGAATATTTCTGCTGTTTTCATAATGTAAAAATAAAAAATCTCGATGAAATTAATCACCGAGATTTAAAATATTTTGAAAAGGATTATTATCCTCTACGTTTACGTTTTGATTCGAAACTACCAGAATATTCTTGTGCTACACGGAAACCAATCCAGTTTGTTGCACTTGCTTGGTGTAAATAACGTCTTTGTCCTGGATCTATCCAGTAAATAGGGTCTTTCCAAGAGCCACCTTTTACAACGCGTGTTTCATCAGAGATGTCAGAAGTACGTTTAGAAGAATCTTTTTCTAAGATTACTCGACCTTTTTCATCTACTCTAAATTTACGTTGAGGAGCGTTGTACATGTCTTCTGTCGCTTGATCAGCAGATTTACCTTCCTCGGTACGCGGTGATAAAGAAGAATTAGGGTCACCATCACGATAATTTGTTAAATCGTATTCTGTTTGTTTTTTGTAAGAACCTGGTAATCCTCTATAAACTAAACGTCCGTTGTCTAAAGTATCATATTCAACATTTGTTTCGTCATATTTTTCAAAACCACCTGCTCCGTTGTCAATTTTTGTTTTTAAAATATTTCCACGGTAGTAGTTGAAATCGTTTGCTTCTTCATCAATAATTGGACGATAAACATCAGAAACCCATTCAGCAACATTTCCTAACATTCCGTAAAGACCAAAATCATTTGAAGGATATTTACGAACATCACTTGTAATTGCAGAACCATCGTTACCAAATCCACCAATTCCAGAGTAATCTCCACGTCCTTGTTTGAAGTTGTCTAAATATTGTCCTCTTTGAGCACCTTTTGTAACTCTTAAGTTGTTTTGAGCAACATCTTTTCCTTTGTATTCGTTGTATTCACGATTTCCAGGTAAAGCTAATGCTGCGTATTCCCACTCAGCTTCTGTAGGTAAACGGAAAGGTTGCACTTCTAAAGAACTAGTAGCGCGATTCGCTTTTAAGATACGGGTATTTTGTGTTTTGATTTGATTCGCTCTCATAATTTTCGTCGAATCAATCGCTTCGTTTACATTTGTATCACCTAACTTATATTGCTCAGCACTAAATGTCTTATTTCCGTAATTATATTCTTCATTAGCATAGTAATCTTTTGATAAGATTCCTTTGTTCATCAAGGCTTTTTCGTTTGCGCGGTCTGTTAACCAATCACAATAGTTAACAGCTTGTAACCAAGAAATACCAACTACTGGATAATAGCTGAATTCTGGTGAAAATAAATAATTTTCTGTAGAGAAGTCATCACGAGATAATTGATTATTGAAAACCGTTTCATCTGGTAATGCTCCATTATAAATATCCCTGTATTGTGTGTCTTCTGGTGGGAAAACAACTTTTAACCAAGTTAAATATTCTCTATATTCGTAGTTTGTAACCTCAGTTTCACCAATAAAGAAAGATTTCACTTGCATACGAACAGGAGAATTATTCCAATCGTGTAACACGTCATCTTTCGTAATTCCCATCGTAAAAGATCCACCTTCGATGAAAACCATTCCAGGCCAAGCTTTGATGTTTTCTTTCTTTTTACCTGAAAAAAACCAACCTTTACTATCGTTTGGTTTCCATCCTGTACGACTTGTGAAATTTTTTGTTCCACCTCCTTTTTTCTTTCCTGAACTGCTTGCACAACCCATGAATACACTCATAGTAACAGCTGCAAGAGCAAGAGAAAAAATACGTCCTTTATTCATTTTCATAGAATATTTCTGGTTTTCGAAAATTAAATTTAATGCAAATAAAAGCATTTGACATTAATCTTACAACGAAAAAATGCTTTATTTCTTGTATCAAACGTAAGAATTATTTTTTTATTTTACGATTGAAAATATATTTGTCAAAATAGCGTTATTCAGACATGAAGAAATATTTTATTTTAGTTGCAACCTTGCTTCAATTTCCTCAATTGTTTAGTCAAAATTACAAAATAAATTGGGAGAATAATCAAACAATTTCTTTAACGAATGGAAATACGGTAAATGTGCCGTTTTTCTCGAATAAAGACAATTATTTTGTTGGAGGATATTTTCTTCCAGAATTTGTCGTTGAGTTAAATTCTACAAATCAAGAAGTTGAATTGTCAAATGTGCAATTTAAAGAAGTACAGAACGAATTGGCTGATTTGAACACCTTTTCGATTACAGATAAAATTAATTTTTCTTCATACAATATTATCGATAAAAATGGTCAGCAAAAATTAATTGTTAAAGTTGTGCCATTTGTCAAACAAAATAATAAAATTTTAAAAATAGAATCTTTTTCAATTGTTCCGAAATCAGCGCAATCTCGAAAAATATCTTCTCGAAAATTAATTGATAATTCGACTACAAGTGTTTTGAAAACGGGAGATTGGTACAAAATAAAAGTCTCGAAAGATGGAGTTTTTAAATTAGATAAAAGTTTCTTTACTAAAAATGGAATTCCGACCAATTTTAACCCAAAATCGCTAAAAATCTATGGAAATGGAGAAGGGCGTTTGATGGAGAATTTAACGGAAGATAGAACTGGAGCTTTGAATGAAATTCCAATAAAATTTGTTGGAGGTGAAGATGGAAGTTTTGATAGTAATGATTACGCGTTGTTTTATGCGAAAGGTCCGCATCAGTGGTACAGAAATAATACGACAACGTTGAAAGATGCAAAAGTTCGCTATAATTTGTATGATGATTTTGCTTATTATTTTATCAGTTTTAATGGAGAAGATGGCAAAAGAGTAGGAGAACAGGCGCTTACAGCAAGTCCTATAAAAACTTTTTCTACTTTTGATAATTTACAATTTCATGAAAAAGATTCGATTAACTTAAATGGTCTTGGGCAAATTTGGGTTGGAGAAAATATTGGTTTAAATGGAGGTTTCAAGAAAACGTTCAAAGCGAATGCTGTAAATGGTGGAGAAGCATATTTGCGTTATGCGGTGGTTGGAAAAAATGCAAACAATACATCATATAGCGTTAATTTAAATGGACAAACTTTTACTCATTCTTTAGGAAACTCTTTATTTGATAGAAATATTCAAGATAAAACAGTTTCATTAGGTTCAAATTCTATCGATATTGCGGTTTCTTCTAGCGGAACCAATCCTTCTGGATTAGCTTATTTGGATTATTTACAATTGCGTTTCAAAGATGGTTTAACATATAGCAATGAGCAATTCACTTTTCAGTTTTTAGAAGATATTAATAATGGAAGTGTGAATGCTTTTTCATTGAATAATGCTGCAAATGTTTCTGTTTGGAATGTTTCTGATATTCATTTAATTTCTTCAATTGTTCCGCAAAGTAATTTGTATAAGTTTAGCACAAATCATCTGAATCAGTTTGTCGCATTCAAGGATGAAAATGCTTTTACAGATGCAAAATATGTAGGGAAAGTAGCAAATCAAGATATTCGTAGTTTAACCGATATTAATTATATAATTGTCACGCATCCAAAATATTTGGATCAAGCTACTCGCTTGGCGAATTTTAGAAAAGAACATGATAAGATAAATGTTGCAGTTGTAACAACGGAACAAGTTTACAACGATTTTTCTTCTGGAAGTCAAGATCCTATTGCGATTCGTGATTTCTTTAAATTCTTAAAAGATAGATCAAGTCCAAATTTAGAATATGGTGTTTTGTTTGGAGCAACAACCTATGATCCAAAAAATAGAGTAAAGGATTTTACAAATTATCTTCCAACTTTTACAGACGAACCTTCTCTTGATATTGATGGTGCGATTGCAACGGATGATTATTTTGCAATGTTAAATGATAATGTAAAAATGTTATCGAATAGCGTAGACGGAATTTATAGTTACGATGCCAATTGGTTTGAAATAGCTGTAGGACGAATTTCTGCTTCTAATTCTACTGAGGCAAAGATTTTGGTTGATAAAATAGTTTCATATTACGATAAAGTTCAAGGAAAAGGGACTTCCTATGGCGATTGGCGAACAAAAATTGTTGCAGTTACTGATAATGATAATAATGTAAATACTCCAGGCTTAAATGCCAAAATTGATACTGAATTTTCTAAACCTGAGAATCAAATTTATACGATTAATAAAATATATTCGGGAGCTCATCAACCTGAAAGTACTTCTGCCGGAGTTAGATATCCAACCGTAAATCAAGCAATTTTGAATGGAATCGAGTTAGGTTCAAACTTCTTGATGTATTACGGTCATGGAGGTCCTCGTAGTTGGGCACAAGAGCGAATTATTACAGCAGAAGAATTAACAAATTTATCCAATTTTAATGCAGCTTATTCACGTTTACCTATCGTAACAACTGTGACTTGTGATTTTACAATTTGGGATTTACCGCAATATAATTCTGCCGGAGAAGCTATGTTGAAAAACGCAAATGGAGGAGCCTTGTCTATGATAACAACCAATCGTCCAATTGGAACAGGTTACGGAGATTCGATGAATAATTTTTTGATCGAACAGTTTTTCAAGAAAGTTGGAATAGAAAATCAAACAATTGGTAAAGCGCTTAATGAAGCAAAATTAAATTATTCTCCAAAACATCCAAATAACAAAAGTGTAAGTATTCTTGGAGATCCGATGTTAGTAATTCATCGTCCACAACAAGATATTGAAATATTAAGCATCAAAAATAAAAAAGATGTAGATGCTCTTGCTGGTGGTAAAATGCAATCATTAGATTTTATAACGATTACAGGTAAAGTAAATCAATTATCTAATAATTCTATTGATAATAATTTCAATGGGAAAATTGCGATTAGCTTGTATGAAAAACCTGAAACGAAAACCATTTTATCGGAGTCTGATTGGGCTGGAAAAACTTTCGAAACAGAAAATAAAACAATTTATAAAGGAATAGGAAAAGTTGAAAAAGGTGAGTTTACGATTCAATTTTATGTTCCGAAAGATATCAATTATGAGCTAGGAAATCGTAAAATAAAATTTTATGCTTGGGATGAGAAAGATGGTAAAGATGCATCGACTTTAAAAACAATTACGATTGAAGGAATTAATGAAGAAGGATTAAATGATGATGAACGTCCGCAAGGAAAATTATATATGAATAATCTTCATTTTGCGAATGGAGGAATTACAGATCGTTCGCCTTATTTGGTTGGTTGTTTAACGGATAATTCAGGCATTAATGCAACTGGATCGAGTATTGGACACGATATTGTTGCAACGCTTGATGGAAAAGTGCAAGATGCTTATGTGTTGAATGAATATTATGATGGAGGTGATGCAAACCCATGTATCAATAAGAATTTTGAAGATTATCAGAAAGGACAAGTAATGTATCAATTGAAAAATCTTGAACTTGGTCAACATACTGTGAATTTAAAATTTTGGGATATCAACAATAATTCGAATACTGTAACGTTAGACTTTGTAGTAATGGAAAATGGAACAGGACAATTACATATCGATAAATTGCTAAACTGGCCAAATCCATTTACAAAGAATACGTTTTTCCATTTTGAACATAATTGTGATTCTGAGTTAGATGTAATGGTTCAGATATTTACAATTTCCGGAAAATTAGTCAAAACGATTCGAAAAACTGTGTCGGCAGAACCTTTTAGAGAAGGATATCGAACAGGTAAATATGCGATAGAATGGGATGGTTTGGACGATTTTGGCGATAAAATTGGGAAAGGTGTTTATATTTACAAGGTCAATGTGAAAGGTGTTGATGATACAGTTTGTAAAGGATCAGCCGCAGCAGTTGAAAAACTTGTCATTTTAAAATAATAGAAAAATAAAAATATAATCAATATAACACGAATGAAAAAAATTACCGCAAGCTTATTGATTTTAGCATCGGCTTTTACCTATGCTCAAGATACAGGAAGTAATAATACAGATAAAGATTATACAAAATCAAATCCAATTTTAACGGGAGCTCCATTCTTAAAAATTTCGCCTGATGCACGTGCAGGTGGTTTAGGAGATCAAGGTGTTGCGACATCGGCGGATAACTATTCTCAGTATTGGAATGCTGCTAAATTTGCTTTTGCACCAGATTACTCTGGAGTAGCGTTCACCTATACGCCATATATGGGATCATTGGTGAATGATGTTTTCTTATTAAATGCAACTTATTACACTTTCTTAGGACAAGATGAGCGTAGTACATTAGGAGCAAGTATCTATTATTTCAATATGGGCGAAATTAAGTTAAATAGCTTAAATGCAGCTACTGGACAAATTCAAGAAGATGGTACGGCAAAGCCTAATGAGTTCTCAATCGACTTATCATATGGTTTACGTTTAACAGATAATTACTCGATGGCGGTAACTGGTCGTTTCATTCGTTCCGATTTATCTAATGGAGTAAGCGATGGTACAGTTCAGCCAGCAAATACATTTGCAGTTGATTTAGCAGGTTATTATCAATCAGAAACAATGGATACCAACAATTTTGAAGGTAAATTACGTGGAGGTTTCCAAATCTCTAATATTGGTCCAAAATTAGATTATTCAAATTCAGAAGATAACGCATCTTATTTACCAACAACATTACGTTTAGGAGTTGGTTATGATTTTAAATTTGATGATTACAATAAAGTAGGTATCACAACAGAGTTTTCTAAATTGTTAGTTCCTACACCTCAATATGAATATGATGAAGAAGGGAATATAACAAATAGTTACATCCCAAATAAAGGTGTAATGGAAGGTATCTTTAGTTCTTTTGGTGATGCACCAGGAGGAGGAAAAGAGGAGTTAAAAGAAATTATGTATTCTGTAGGTGCAGAGTATTCTTATAATGATGCTTTATTTATTCGTGCTGGTTATTTCCACGAAAGTCCAATGAAAGGAGATCGTCAACACTTGACATTAGGTTTAGGACTTAAATACAATTCGTTTGCATTTAATGCATCTTATTTAATTCCAATGTCAGATACAAACAATGCTTTAGAAAATACATTACGTTTCGGTATTGCTTGGAATTTTGGTGGAGAAACACAAAATAGCTACGATTACTAGAAATCGTTAAGATTAAGTTATAATTGGTTAACCTTTTGGTTAGCCTTTTTTTATTTATTAACTTAAATCAAGTTTGAAATTAATAGTTAAAACTAATTTTACATCAATTAAAAAACTAAACTTATTATGTCTAACGTTGGATTAATTTTAGAAGAAAAAGCTGCTGATATAGGAAATTTTTTGGTAGGTAGGTTATTACCATTTCGTCAAAAAAGACATGTCGGACCATTTGTATTTATCGACCATATGGGACCAACAAAGCTGAAAGATTATCAAAATCTTGATGTTGGACCGCACCCACATATTGGTTTATCAACTTTGACTTATTTATTTGAAGGAGCGATTATGCATCGCGATAGTTTGGGAACTGAATTAGAAATTCAGCCTGGAGCTGTGAATTGGATGACTGCTGGTAAAGGTGTTGTGCATTCTGAACGAACTCCCGAATATTTACGAACAACTGAAAAAACATAGCATGGTTTACAAATTTGGGTGGCTTTGCCAAAAGAATTAGAAAATATGGAGCCAAGTTTTGTTCACGTTGAAGCAGATAAATTACCAAATTGGTCAAACGAAAATGCAGATTATAAATTGATTGCTGGTAAGTTTGGTGAACATACTTCTGGCGTACCTGTTTATTCTCCTTTATATTTTATTGAGATTAAAGCTAAAAATGATTTCAAAGTTTCATTAGGAAAAGATTTGTATGGAGAATCTGCTTTGTATGTATTAGAAGGTTCTATCAAAGATGGAGGAGAAACATATGGAACAAAACAATTATTAGTAGCGAAAGAAGCTACTTTGTGTGAGTTCGAAATTGCGGCTGGTTCTACCGTTTATATTTTTGGAGGAGAAGAATTACCAGAAGAACATTTTATCTTTTGGAATTTTGTAAGTTCTTCAAGAGAAACGATTGAAACGGCGAAGGAAGATTGGATTAATCATCGTTTTCCTAAAGTTCCTGGAGATGACGATTACGTTCCGATTCCGCAAACTCAACAAAAATCTAAAATAAAAGAAAACGAAAAATAAATTGATAATGAGTGATATTAATGTAACATCAACTTCGACAGATAAAAATTATATTTCGAATATTAAAACTGGGAAACACGAATTTAATGTAGATGAACCTTTAGATAAAGGAGGTTTGGATACAGCTGCAAAACCAAGCGAATTGTTGGGAGCTGCGTTAGCTTCTTGTACTTCGATTACATTGCAAATGTATATGAATCACAAAGAATTTGCTTACAAAAAAGTTGAGGTAGATGTCAATTTTGATATGATTACAACTGAGCCAATTACTTTTCAACGTCATGTTATCATAGAAGGCGATTTCGATGAAAAGCAACGAACAAGATTATTGAAAGTTGCAAATTCTTGTCCTGTGCACAAAGTATTAGAAAAAGGTCACGAGATAGAAACAACGATAGAGTTTATTTAATAAAAAAATCCACTTCATCTGAAGTGGATTTTTTTATCTTAATATTTTATCTAGCTAATCCTGGTTGGATATCCCGAAATTCCTTCGATTACAATTTTCGGATTACGTTTCAATAAAACAATTAATTGTCTTAATTTTTCTGCGTTATAATCTTCATTAAACATATCATCGTGCATTAAAATTACCAAATGATTTTTTTCGAATGTTTTATTTTGATCCAAACGATGTACAATTCCTTCGTATATTTTTTCAGGCGAAGAAAGTTGATGATTTGCAGATTTTTTTCCACTTCTTTCCCATTCATAATCCCAACCGTAAATATAATATTGATTTTTAGCCAATAAATCAGCTGCTGGAATTGCATTTTTTACTGGATCGTCTTTTTTACGTTTGTTCAAACGCCATGTGTTACGCGCAGGCAAACGCACCCAACGAGAATGTATATCTAATACCACCTCATTTTTGCGAATATCTTCGTAAACATTTTCTGGAACACTGTAAAAAGCTTTGTATTTGTTGCGAGCATGCGAAAAAGTATGGTTAGCAATTTCTACATTTGGATTAGCTTTATAATCTTCTACATGTTGTTTCAAATCTTTTGTAAAAGCATTAAAACCAACTAAGAAAACCGTTCCTTTTACATTTTCTTCGGTTAATATTTTATTGATATTTTTGCTTCCTTTGTAAGGCCCATCATCAAAAGTTAGGTAAACATATTGTTTTGTCGAATCAATAGGATTTTGCTTTTCTTCTTTTGCAATAGTATCTAATTGCAAAGCTGATGAGTCAATTTTTACTGTATAAATAGAATCAACATCATTCTGCAAAATCTCTTTTGGCTCAGAAGAAGTTGTTGTTTGATTTTGAATTGGATTATTTGCGTTTTTACAAGAAAAAACAAAAAGTAAAGTTCCAATTGCTAGAAAGCTTTTTAGATGTTTGTTGATAGTGAACATTGATTGTTTAGGTTTTGTGCGAAATTAATAATTTAATCTGATTTGAAATGTTAAATGATTGATGTTATTTATCAGATTATTAAGTATTTACGGTTTTTAATTGTTGTAAATATTGCTTAACAACTTGAATTACACCATCTTCATCGTTAGAAGGCGCTTTAAAATTCGCTATTTCTTTTACATTTTGATGCGCATTTTCCATTGCAAAACTATATTTTGCCAAATGTAACATCTCCAAATCATTCATAAAATCCCCAAAAACAATGATTTCTTCAGAAGAAATATCCAATTTATTCATCAAAGCTTGTAATGCAACTCCTTTGTTCGATTTTTTATTCATAACATCTAACCAAACTTCGCCAGAAACCACAACTTTTAATCCATATTTTTCAAAATCAACTAATTTTGGAAATACATTAAATTCTGTTCCATCAGCGTGATTTACTGCAATTTTAATAAATTGTTCATTTTCGATTTTAGTTAAATCATCAACCCATATATTTTTGTCGTAATAATTTTTAAAATATTCTAAAAAAGTTTCATCTTTCGATTCCACATAAGCGGCATTTTTGCCAGCCAAAACGATATTTGCGCCTTCTATTTTACGCACTTCTTCTACGATTTCTTTTACAATAGACCAATCCAATTCGTCAACAAAAATTTCTTCACCTTTGTAGGTAACATAGGTTCCGTTTTCAGCAATAATTGCCAATTCATCTTTTATATTTTCAAAATAAGAAATGATACTATAGTATTGACGACCACTTGCAGGCACAAATGTGATGTTGTTTTCTTTTAATTCTTCGTAAATTTTATTGAATTCTGGACTTAATGAATGATCAGAACGCAACAGAGTTCCGTCCATATCTGTCACGATTAATTTTATATTTTGCATTGATTTTTCTTAAATAAAAAGGTCTCATAATTGAGACCTCAAAGTTAGTTATAAATTTTTGGTTTGTTCTTCTTCGTTGTTCACGTGCTTAGAATTTTATAAAAAAATAAGAAAATTGTTCAATAGTGTAACTTTTTCTCCATGATATTATCGAGTAGTTTAAGTATTATTCAATATAAGTTTGTGTAGAGGAGTGACAAAAAAGAAGTTAATGTAAAGAAACACCTAAAAAAGCTAATCAAAAAGAGTATAAACCACAATTTTATGCGTTTAAAAAATATAGAAAAAGAATCGAAATCTTATTCTCTCAGCTCTGTGATCAGTTTATGATTAGACCGAAATTGTGCCAAAACTTTCGGTGGTTTTAAAACCATAATTTTAGCCAAAATTACAACTTTAACCACTATTCAATATCTAAATAATTTATGTTTAATAGAAATAGAAATAGTAATAAGCAAAAAATTAATCTTGTCGAATAATGCTCGAAGGGTATTAAATAATGTTTGTTTACATGTTATAATGTTATTTTATAATTAATGAACCCGTTTTAATTTTATCAATAAACCTGTCATTTCGAGTGGAATTCTGAAAGAATTTTGTATCGAGAAAAAGGTTTTTGAAGATAAAATTCTATTCTTGATACAATTTTTTTCAGCCTATCCTGAGTTTATCAAAGGGTTCAACAGGCTTTATAAGTCCTTTTTTTATTGGTCAATCTTAAAACATTCATTATTTAGTAGAATAATATTTGTTTCGTTTAGCTCTTTTCTATTTTGCCCTATAAAATTTTTTAATTTTTCGGCAGTGTCCACAAGTTCAAGGCAAACTGGATTTTTTTTAGATGGAATTTCTGAAATATTGAAACTTATCTTATCGTTGTCTAAATAACCAGCTTTTGCAATAAAAATATTGGCTTGTTCAATATTCATTTCTTTCGCTTTCTTTAAAAGTAATTGTCCCAAATTGTTGCTCCAAAGTCGTTGCCAAAAAGATTGTCCTTTGACTGTTTGTCCGTAGCCAAAATAAATTCTCATTACGTTTATATTGTTTGTATTCATATTCACAATTTTAAAGTTCATTTAATCTTTTTCCTTCGTGGTTCGAAAATCTTTTGTGCTTTGGTTCGCCAACCATTTGTTTGTTGTAAATGCTGTTATGTCCTGAAACTAAATATGCAACTACACAAGCAATTGCAACATACACTCCGCAATCAGCACCAAAAAGTTCAATTGCCATAATGCTACAAGCTAATGGCGTATTCGTTGCTCCTGCAAAAACGGCAACAAATCCCATTCCTGCTAAAAGTGCTGTTGGCAATGGAATGAAATAACTTAATGCGTTACCTAAAGTTGCCCCAATGAAAAACAGTGGAGTAACTTCTCCACCTTTAAAACTTGCTGCCAATGTGATGATGGTAAAAATCATTTTCAAGGCAAAATCATACATAGGTAATTGTTCTTCAAAGGACTGAACAATTGTAGGAATACCTAAGCCAATGTATTTTGTTGTGCCTATTGCCCAAACTGCAAGAGCAACAATAACACCGCCTTTCAAAGGTCGGAAAGGTGGATACTCAATTTTTGATTTGAAAATAGAACTTGCCTTATGTATTGTTTTACTAAATGTTGCTGAGCATAATCCAAAAATAATTCCTGCAATGATTGCGTAAATGATATTTAAAAAAGAGATGTCGGGAACAAAATTGATGTAGTAATGAGTATGGTGTGTTTGCCAAAGTTTCGTAACTAAGTCTGCGAAAATAGCGGCTGCAAATGCGGGAAAAATAGCATCGTATTTTAATCGTCCGATTAAAAACACTTCTAAACCGAAAATTGCACCTGCCAATGGTGTACCAAATACAGACCCAAAACCTGCGGAAATGGCTGAAATGATTAAAATTTTTCGCTCGCTTTCAGAAAGTCGGAAAGGTTTACTGAATTGGTCGGCAATTGCACCCGCCATTTGTAGAGCTGTTCCCTCACGCCCTGCCGAACCACCGAATAAATGTGTTACCACGGTTCCGATATAAACAAACGGAGCCATACGGAAGGGAATAATTTGTTTAGGGTCGTGAATGGTATCAAGAAGTAAATTGTTTCCTGGTTCAATGTCTTTGCCCAAATAATAATAAAGTAAGCCAATGAAAAAACCACCAATAGGCAACAATGCAATTAACCATAAATGATTTTCCCGATAATTCGTAACCCAATCCAATGATTGAAGAAAACCTGCGGAAGCACTACCAACACAAAGTCCGATAAATAAGCAAATGAATGTACATTTGAGGATGTAAGGAATAGTTGGATAACGTCTAAACAACGACCAAAGTTGTAAATTGATTTTTTTGCTGAATGATTTTTTTTGTTTTGTCTGCATAAACTACCTGATTAAATGTTAAACACTTAACTTAATCAGGCGTCATCAGCTTTTTTTATAGCGGTTGGGTAAGGAAGAACACCATTTCCTTTTTCGTCTGCTACTGTGGGTACGTCATATCC
>NZ_DKSQ01000084.1:0-31389 GCF_002472765.1 Empedobacter sp. UBA7252 | reverse complement strand
TTAACGTTTAGGACGCTAATGCGCAGAAACATAAAAAGAACCTAAAATAAACAGGCTCAATAGAATTTTTTTCATAGGGTTAAATTTCTGCAAATATAACTGATAGAAACAAAAAGATCCGGTTATAAATGATTATAATCGGATCTTTTATTGTTTATTGTAAGTTTAAACATTTCTCAACTTACTATGTTTATAACCGTAAGTGAAATAAATTGTTAAACCAATTGCAATCCAAATCAAGAAAATCATCCAGTTTTTCAATCCTAATTGCGCCATCATATAAAAACAACACAACATACCAGCTAACGGAATAATAGAAGTTCTTTTGAAAAATGTTCTAACTACCATAAAAACATAAATCATTAAGAATAGAATCATTGGAATTTTGTGTTTGAAAACATCCCATCCTTTTTCCATCTTCTTATCTTCGTAAACTGGTAATTTGCTCAAAGTAGATTTATATTGTTCTGGAGATAATTGTGCCAAATAATCATCCAAAAATTCAATTTCAGATCCTGTTAATTCATTAATTGTTGCATAAGAATCTTTTAATTCTTTTGGCGATAACGAATTTACAAAATGTTCAATTGGCATAGGTTGCGGTTTATTCGTAAAGAAATCAATCGAATCATCTTTAAATGTTGTTGCGCATAAAAATACAATCACGGCAGTTACAATTGGCATAATGTATTTTGCATTGATAAAAGGCGTTTTAAAATTTCCTCTTTTCGCATTTGGATCGGCATCCATACGAAGTACAGCAGCACAAACTAACACAAAAGCAAACAAAGTTCCAATAGAACAAGCATCAACAACCAATTCCAAATCTGTAAATAAAATAGGAACTCCAACTACAAATCCAGTAAAAATAGTTGCAAAAGAAGGTGTTTTAAATTTCGGGTGAATAGTAGAAAATTTCTTTGGTAATAAACCATCACGAGACATTGTCATCCAAATACGAGGTTGCCCAATTTGAAAAACAATAAATACACTCGCCATCGCTACTACAGCCGAAAAAGCAATAATTCCTGCCAACCACTTTAAATCTTGAATTTTATCAAAAACATACGCCAAAGGATCTCCAACATTCAATTCAGAATAATGAACCATTCCCGTAATTACTAAAGCAATCAGCACATATAAAACAGTACAAATAATGATAGACGCAAAAATTCCACGAGGCAAATCTCGCTTCGGATCTTTACATTCTTCCGCAGTTGTGCTAATCGCATCAAACCCAATATAAGCGTAAAAAACAGACGAAACTCCAGCCAAAACACCTCCTACTCCATTCGGTGCAAAAGGATTCCAATTATCTGGATTCACATAAAAAGCACCAACCACAATTACCAAAAGTACCACAGCTAATTTTAACACAACCATTGCATTACTTGCTTTTCTCGATTCATTAATTCCACGATAAACCAAAGCTGTAATCAAAAAAGTAATGATTAATGCAGGAATATCCACCACTAAATTAAATCCTAAATATGGAGCATCTTTAAAGGCTAAATATTTTGGAATCTCTTGCGCATAAGGCGAATTCGCAATTCCTTCTAATGTTTTACCTTTCGCTAACTCATTCGAAACAAATTCAAAACCTTCTCTCGCCGTAAAATAATCCATTGTCATCCATTCTGGCAGATGTAATCCCATTCCGGAGAGCAAGGTGGTAAAATAATCACTCCACGAAATCGCGAGCACAATATTCCCAATCGCATATTCCATAATCAATGCCCAACCAATTACCCAAGCAAATAATTCTCCAAATGCAACATAGCTATAGGTATACGCACTACCCGAAACAGGCACTAACGAAGCAAATTCTGCATAAGCAAAAGCTGTAAAACCACAGGCAATTGCCGTAAAAATAAAAAGGAAGATAACTGCTGGTCCACCTTCAAAACTTGCTCGACCAATAGTACTAAAAATACCAGCTCCAACAATTGCGGCGATACCAAAACCTGTTAAATCTCGAACACCTAAAGTTCTTTTCATTGTAGTCGTGTTCTTTGCAGATTCTGCTAAAATGGATTCGACAGATTTTTTTCTGAATAATTGTGACATAATTTATTTAAAAACGGGCAAATATAAAAAAGACAATCCCAAATTCGGATAGAATCCGTATAAATATTGGTTTTTTATTCAAATTTTCTTTTTTATTCTGCTTGGTTAGATTAATTTTAAATTTAATTCAAAAAATTAACATGAAACAATTTTTATTTGCAATTGCTTTAACTGCTACTTTAGTAAGTTGTGATTCTACAAAACCAATTTCTCAGGAGAAATATCAAAAGAGTCTTGTAAAATATACAGACAAAATTTCTGAAGCTGAATTAAAAAAACAGCTTTACATCATTGCTGCGCCTGATATGGAAGGTAGAAATGCTGGAACTGAAGGCGAAATAAAAGCGGGAAACTATATCTCTAATTATTACAAAGAATTAGGAATTAATGGACCAAATAATAATTATTTCCAAATTATTCCTGCTGGAACTTTTAACCGAGTAAAAGGTCAAATGAGAAATGTGATGGGATTCATCAAAGGATCAGAAAAACCAGAAGAAATTGTGGTGATTTCGGCACATTATGATCACGAAGGAATAAAAGATGGAAAATTATATGCTGGTGCTGATGATGATGGTTCTGGAACTGTTGCTGTAATGGAAATTGGTCGTATTTTCCGCGAAGCTGAGAAGAAAGGAATTCGTCCAAAACGTTCGGTTTTATTGCTACATGTTTCTGGTGAAGAAAAAGGATTATTAGGTTCTAAATATTATTCAGAACATCCAATTTTTCCTCTTGCAAACACAGTTGCAAATGTTAACATTGATATGATTGGTCGAGTAGACTACGAACATAATGAACAAACAAGAGACTTTGTTTATGTAATTGGTTCTGAAATGTTGTCTTCTGATTTACACAAAGCTGTTTTAGCAGCAAATGATGGATTAGGAATTAATTTAGATATGCGTTACAATACGCCAGATGATCCAAATCGTTTTTATTACCGTTCTGACCACTATAATTTTGCGAAACATAACATTCCGTCTGTTTTCTTCTTTAATGGTGTGCACGATGATTACCACAAACCAGGCGATACACCAGACAAAATTGAATATGATTTATTGACGCGTCGTACAAAATTAGCTTTCAATACAATTTGGATTTTAGCAAACGTCGAAAATAGACCAGTTGTAGACAAAGAATCTCCTATGCCTTCTACAAGATAAATATAAAAAGTATACATTAAAAAATCCCTTGAATTCAAGGGATTTTTTGCTTTATAGATTTTTCTTTCTTATAAAGATAAAGTAACTCAACCCTAAAAAGAAAATATTGTATATAAGGTTGATATAATCTAATCTTTCTAAAGATGCTATTTGATTCATTAAGTTATCAAATGATTTTGGAGAACTTGAATAAGGAATGAAATCTGCAAACTTTTTACTACTAATCACAGAACAAAAAACAGTTACAAATAGAGAAAAACCTACTGGATAAATAAAACTTCTGAAGAATAAACTCAAAGCAAATTGTATCATAGATACAGCTAAACATCCAATCCATAATTTGAAAAAAGTGTAAAAAGCAATTTCTCTAAAATCAAAATTCTGAAAACCATAATTTGGTGAAATAAATTGTAATAAATATCCACTTAATAGAAAAAACACATAAGCCCCAACAACAGAAAAACTGACTATAATTAAAATAAATAAAGCTTTGGCTAAATAAATTTTAGCATGTGAAATGGGCAGTGTAAATAACAATTTATAATTGTTGTTCTTATATTCTACATCGCAACATGAATGCACAAACACAGCAATTAAAACTGGAAATAGCATATAGAAAAACATAAAAACATATCGTCCTAAAAAACCGTACCACGGATTCAAAGCAATAGGTTCCATTGGTACTTTATAAATTAAATAGAAAAAAACACCTAAAACGACTAAAGTTGGTAAAAATAATACACCAAAAATTTCTTTGTTTTTTGATAATTTATATAGTTCGGAAGCAAATGCTTTATAAAATGTATTTGTCATTTTAGTGTTGAATTAGGTTAATAAAAATTTGTTCAAGATTAGCTGTTTCAGACTGAACATCATAAATTTTAATGTTATGCTGAATTAATTGTTGTATTTTTTGATGAAAATCATCATCGTTTTCAATTTCAAAATGCATGACGTTATCTTCAATTATTACATTTTCAAAAAGTTGTTTTGCTTTCTCTGCATCATTTATTTTTATAGCAACTTTACGAACAACATTCCCAAGTAATTCTTCTTTTTTGCCTTCAAAAATCATCTTTCCTCCTTCTATAATTCCAATATGCGTAGCAACTCGTTCTAATTCACTTAAAATATGACTTGACAAAAAAATCGTTTTACCTGATGCATTCAACCTCAAAAACAATTCGCGCATTTCATAAATTCCTTGTGCATCCAATCCATTAAGAGGTTCATCTAAAATCAAAATTTCTGGATCATGAAAAATCGCTATTGCAATTCCCAAACGTTGTTTCATTCCCATCGATAAATCAGATGTTTTATAATGTTCCGCGTACAACAAACCAACCAAATCTAACACTTCACTAATTCGCTCCTCACCTTTTTGATAAATTACATCTAAGTATTTTAAATTTTCATAAACAGTCAATTTTGTGTAAAAACAAGGCGCTTCAATCAAATTACCTGTTAAAGCATGAATCTTAATAGGATGTTTTTTGATACTCAACTCATTCAAGAAAATAGTATCTTCATTCGAATTCAATAATCCTAAAAGCAATTTTATTGTTGTCGATTTTCCTGCTCCATTTCGCCCCAAATAGCCATAAATACTTCCTTTCGGAACATTAAGATTAACTTGATTTAATATTTGTTTTGACCCGAAACTAAAATTCAAATCTTTTATTTCTATACTTTTCATTATTTCTCTTCTTTTAGTGGTGTTGGTTCTTGATTAACATCGATGTAAAAAATTCCATCTACAAAGTCACTCCATTTTGCTTTTACATTCATTCCTTGATCTATAACTGAATAATACTCAGATTTTAGTGCAGATTGATTCGGAATTTGACTAAAATCTAAAAAGAAATAAGGCTGATTAAGTTGATGAAATGCATTCTCTACCGCATATTTATTAGGTGTATTAATTATTTGTTTCAGAGGATTATAAACGCCATACGAAGTAAAACCAATTGCATACGATTGGTTCTTGTATTTTTCTTTGATATATTGTCCCAATGGTTTAAAATTATTCGGATAATATTTTTTGTAAGCATGTACATTCGCCGACCAAATAATTACTTTCTGATTTGGATAAAGAGAATCCAATTGATAAATTAAATTCTCTACCATCAAAGAATCTCTAAAATTCATACTTTCCTTAGTTCCAGATTTATACATCAAATTTTTCTGAATATGGTTTTTAATATCTTTCAGATAACGTGAATAGATTTTAGTTTCTTCAGTTTTTGGAAGCCTTGATATTCGTAATGAAATCGATTGTAACTCTTTAAGGAGTTGAGTAATTTCATTTTTTTTATATGTAGCTTCAGTAAATTTTTTATATCTAAAAATTGTAAGATTATCAATATTTTGATTTAAAAAAGGGTAATCATATAAAGATATATTTTGATTCGCTAAAAACTCTCTTAATAATTTTATACGTCTTAAATACCCATTATTTAAAATTTCTGTCAGTAAATCACCAGAATATTGCATATCAAAACCACCTAATGTGATTGGATTATTTGTTTTCTTAGTTTGTAAATAATAGTTATTTAGAGGTTGAGTTTCTTTATTATCCCACCAAAAATTAAACATACCAAGTCCCGCAATCGAATCTTTTCCAACACCTAAAGTTCCTTTTTCCATTTCTTGGTTGGTTATCCACATATCATATTGTCCAGCTTCGTACAAGACAACATTGTAATCCAAATTTTCGTGCAAATACTTTATCAAGCGTGATTTGGCTTTAAAAGTTTGTCCATCTTGATGTATACCTTCACCCAAAAAAACAATACGATTATCTTTTAACATCATTTTCAAAAATTCTAAATCCTGATTATTTTGTTCAGTCATTTCAATCGAATTTATTGGATGTTTATATTGATTTGTTTCAGCGATTATCTTCTCTGAGTCATCATTGAAAGTTTTCTTGAAAACAAAAACATTCAACAATACTGCACTGAGTAAAGTCAAAATTGTAAATAGTGTTAATTTCTTCATGAATCATTAGTGTTATTTAAAAATAGTATTTTTCGTATTACATCACGTTTTTATTTTTTCATTTATAATAATATGATTCATAAAAAAATAAAAAGGTTGGTTGAGAATCAAAAAAATTTAAAACTTCTTTAATAAAACTATATTGTCGCAATTCCGTAACTTTGAGGAACAATAAAAAACAAACAATGAATAACGATATTCTTAATTTGGAACCAAAAGCAATCTGGAAAAACTTCTCAGCATTGAATTCAGTTCCAAGACCTTCTAAGAAAGAAGAAAAAGTACGTCAGTTCATCATCAAATTTGGTGAAGATTTAGGTTTACCTGTCGAAACGGACGAAGTAGGAAATGTTTTAATCAAAAAAGCTGCTTATCCAGGAATGAAAGACCGTAAAAAAGTGATCATGCAATCGCACTTGGATATGGTTTGTCAAAAAAATAACGATGTAACATTCGATTTTGAAACACAAGGAATTGAAATGTACATTGAAGATGATAAATTTGTTACAGCAAATGGAACAACTTTAGGTGCAGATAACGGAATTGGAGTTGCGACAATTATGTCTATTTTAGAATCGAAAGATATTCCTCATCCAGCTATTGAAGCATTTTTTACAATTGACGAAGAAACTGGAATGACTGGTGCTTTAGGTTTGAAAGCTGGATTCTTATCTGGGAAAATCTTGTTGAACTTAGATACCGAAGAAGATGATGAATTAGACATTGGTTGCGCTGGTGGTGTTGATGTAACGGCGACAAAAGCTTACACTACAGAAGCTACTAACGGAACTGCTTTTACCTTAACATTAAAAGGTTTGAACGGTGGACACTCTGGAATGCAAATTCACGAAGGTTTAGGAAATTCGAACAAATTAATTGCTCGTTTATTAAATGCTGCAACTGAATTTGGTTTACAAATCGCTCATATGGAAGGTGGAAGTTTACGTAACGCTATTCCTCGCGAGTCTTGGGCTAAAATTGTGATTCCTACAGATAAAGTTGACGCTTTCAAAGCTTCTTACGAAACTTTACGCGCTGAAATTATTGAAGAATATGAAACGAAAGAACCTAAAATGGTGATTACACTAGAACCAACTGATGCAACTGATGCAATGTCAGCACAAGATTCTAAAGTTTTTGTTCAAACAATTATGGCAGCTTTCAATGGTGTTTACAGAATGAGTCCAGATGTTGAAGGTTTAGTAGAAACATCTAACAATGTGGCTCGCGTAGAAGTTATTGACGGAAACGCTCGTGTTTTATGTTTAACGCGTTCTTCTATAGAATCAGGTAAAGAAGCATTAGCACAAACATTAAAAGCTGGTTTCGAATTAGGTGGTTTTGAGGTTAAATTCTCTGGTTCTTACCCAGGTTGGAAAGCAAATACTCATTCTGAAATTTTAGAATTGATGAAAGGAATTTATGTTTCAAAATTTGGAGAAGAACCAAAAGTTGTGGCTTGCCACGCAGGTTTAGAATGCGGAATTATTGGAACAAATTATCCAGGTTTGGATATGATTTCTTTTGGTCCAAACATCTCTGGTGCTCACTCTCCTGACGAAAAAGTAGAAATTGCTTCTGTACAAAAATTCTGGGATTATTTATTAGATATTTTAAAAGATATTCCAAACGATGGTCCAGTTAATTACAGCTGTGCAAATTCAAAAAATATATAATTTAAGCTGAAAACTTAATCTAAAGACCACTTTTGCAAGTGGTCTTTTTTTACAATAATACTTTTTAAACAATTCTTTTAATCAAATTAAAATTTTTCTATAATTCTATTTATTTCAGAAAAAAAATCATTAATCATTCATAAGATTAAAAAACAATTATTTACAATTTTATCACCTTATTTTTACTTCTTCAAATAAGCATAATCATTTAATAATCTAGACTATATTTGTTTAACACGTGATTAAAAATGCTTATTGAAAAATGAATCTTATAACAAAATACAGTAAAGTTATTGTTTCTGCACTTGTTGTTCAGACAACTTTTGCACAAATAAATCCGCCAATTGAAAATCCTTTTACTCATAATTTAGGGGGCTTCAATTACGGAACGAAAGATTCTCCAGACGGTAACGAATGGGAATCGCCAATGAATTTATCCTTCAACAAAGAATTACCTAAAAGCTATTTTTTCTCTTTTGAGAATCAAAATCAAGCTGTAAAACTTTTACCAGAAAATAGTCCATATTGGATGAATTTGAATGGTACTTGGAAATTTAATTGGGTAAAAAACCCAAACGAAAGACCGAAAAATTTTTACGAAAACAATTTTGATACCTCTTCTTGGGCTGATGTTCCTGTCCCGATGAGTTGGAATATTTTTGGAATTCAGAAAAATGGAGATTTAAAATATGGTGTTCCAATTTATGTCAATCAAAAAGTTATTTTTCAGCATGCTGTAAAAGTTGATGATTGGAAAGGCGGTGTAATGAGAGAGCCTAACAAAGATTGGACAACATATATTTATAGAAATGAAGTTGGTTCGTATAAACGTACATTCGATGTTCCTAAAAATTGGGATGGACGTGATATTTACATGAATTTTGATGGAGTAGATTCATTTTTCTACTTATGGATTAATGGAAAATATGTTGGTTTTTCTAAAAATTCTAGAAATTTAGCTTCATTTAACATTACACCTTATCTAAATAAAAAAGGTGAAAATTCTGTAGCAGTTGAAGTCTATAGGAATTCTGACGCTTCATTCTTAGAAGCACAAGATATGTTTAGATTGCCAGGAATTTTTCGTACAGTTTCATTAACATCAAAACCGAAAATCCAAGTTAGAGATTTGGTTGTAATTCCTGATGTAACGAATAACTATAAAGATGATGAACTAAATATTTCGGCTGATATTAGAAATTTATCAAATAAAGTCGCAAAAGGTTATAAAATTGCTTATACACTTTATCAAAATAAATTATACAGCGACGAAACTGAAAAAATTGCAACAACTGAATATATTATCAATTCTGATGCAGTTACAATCAATCCTAATTCTTCATCTATTTACAAACTAAAACTAAAACTAAAGAATGCAAATCTTTGGTCAGCAGAGCGTCCTTATCGTTATACGTTAGTTGGAGAATTAAAAGATGTAAAGAACAAAACAATCGAAACAGTTTCGACGAATGTAGGATTTAGAAAGGTTGAAATTAAAGATACAAAAGCTGAAGATGATGAGTTTGGTTTGGCTGGACGTTATTTCTATGTAAATGGAAAAACAGTAAAACTGAAAGGTGTTAACCGCCACGAAACAAATCCTGAAAAAGGAAAAGTTGTGACACGTCAACAGATGGAAGAAGAAATTAAGTTGATGAAACGTGCAAATATTAACCATGTTCGTAACTCACATTATCCAGATGATCCTTATTGGTATTATTTATGCGACAAATATGGGATTTATTTAGAGGACGAGGCCAATGTAGAAAGTCACCAATATTACTACGGTGAAGCTTCAATCTCTCATCCAAAAGAGTGGAGAGATGCGCACGTGGCACGTAATGTAGAGATGGTTCATGCAACAATCAATCATCCTTCTATCGTTATTTGGTCTTTAGGAAATGAGGCTGGTCCTGGAAATAATTTTGTTGAAGCCTACAATGCAATCAAAAAAATTGATACTTCTCGTCCTGTTCAATACGAGCGAAATAATGCAATTGTTGATATGGGATCTAATCAATACCCTTCTATCAATTGGGTTCGTGGTGCTGTACAAGGAAATTATAAGTTAAAATATCCTTTCCATATTTCTGAATATGCGCATGGAATGGGAAATGCAGCTGGAAATCTGATAGATTATTGGGAAGCAATGGAATCTACCAACTTCTTTATGGGAGGTGCTATTTGGGATTGGGTTGACCAAGCAATGTATTATTATGATAAAAAGACAGGCGAAAAATTCTTCGCTTACGGAGGTAATTTCGGGGATAAACCAAATGACGGAACGTTTGTAAACAATGGATTAGTTTTCGCTGATTTAAAGGAAAAACCTTCTTACTGGGAAGTTAAAAAAGTCTATCAAAATGTTGGTGTAAAACCTGCAAATATCTTGAATGGTGAAATCGAAATTTTTAATAAAAATTATTTCATTTCGTTAGAAGATTACACGCCAGAATGGGCTTTATACGAAGATGGAATCGAAATTGAAAGAAGTACAGCTTTTATTGAGCCTAAAAAAATCATTAGTCCTCGCGAAAAACAAATCGTTCGTTTACCAATTAATCAATCAAAATTAAAACCTACATCAGAGTATTTTGTAAAAATTCAATTCAAGCAAAATCATGATCAATTGTGGGCGAAGAAAGATTATGTTCAAATGGAAGAACAAATTTTTGTGAAAGCTGCAGAACAAATTCCGACAATTCAAGAAGTTCAAAAAACAAATCAAATTACCATAACAGATTCAGAAAAACTAAAAACAATTAGTGGAAATGGTTTCGCTGTAAAATTTGATAATCAAACTGGAACTATTTATAGTTTAAATTATAATAACCAAACGATTATTAAAGATGGTGACGGTCCAAAATTAGATGCTTATCGTGCACCAATGGATAATGACAACTGGGCGTATCAGCAATGGTTTCAAAAAGGTTTACATAATTTAAAACACAAAGTTTTATCATCAACTTCTTACACAAGAAAAGATGGCGCAATTGTATTATCGTATGTTGTAGAATCACAAGCGCCAAATAGCGCATCACTTTTAGGAGGTACTTCTGGAACATATAAGATCGAAGAACACAAAGACCAAGTATTTGGGGAAAATGATTTCAAATTTACTTCAAATCAAGTTTGGACGATTTATCCAGATGGTTCAATCGAATTATCGTCAAGTATTACTTCAAATGACGAATCGCTTGCTTTAGCGCGTTTAGGTTATGAATTGAAATTACCAGAAAATTTGAGCAATTACAACTATTACGGACGCGGTCCGATTAATAATTATGCAGATCGTAAAACCGCTCAGAATATTGAATTTCATAAAAGTACAGTGAAAGATCAGTTTGTACCGTGGCCAAATCCGCAAAGTATGAGTAATAATGAGGAAGTTAGATGGAGTTCTTTAACTGATACTTCTGGAAATGGGGTTGTTTTTGTAAGCAAAGATTTGATGTCAACTTCTGTTTTGCCTTGGAGCGAATTAGAATTAACGCAAACGCCTCATTTCTATCAATTACCAAAAAGTAATGGAACGTATATGCATTTAGATGCTGGTGTTACAGGGCTTGGAGGAAATAGTTGTGGGCAAGGACCACCATTAGAACAAGATCGTGTAAAACCAAACGCAACAACTTTTGGATTTATTATTCGTCCTGTTCAAAGCAATAATTATTCAACGCAAGCAAAAGTAAAAGGAGCAGGAGATTCTCCACTTCTTATTACACGAAACAAAATTGGGGAAGTTACAATTTTGAGCCAAAATCAACATGCAGATTTGTATTACAAAATCGGGAATGGAAAAGAAACGAAGTATACAGAACCTTTCAAATTGAGAGATGCGAATACAATTGTTACTTGGGATAAAAATAATCCGAACATTAAAGTTTCTTCAAAATTTACTAAAATAGAAACGATTCCGTTACAAGTTGTTTTTGCTTCAAGTCAAGAAACTGGAGAAGGAGATGCTGCAAATCTTGTAGATCGTAATCCAAGCTCTATTTGGCATACGATGTATTCTGTCACTGTTGCGCAATATCCTCATTGGGTTGATTTTGATGCAGGAGAATTCAAGATGATTAAAGGATTTACATATTTACCTCGTCAAGATGGAGCTAATGGAAATATAAAAGATTATAGAATTCAGATTAGTTTAGACGGAAAAAATTGGAGTAACCCTATCAAAGAAGGTTCTTTCGAGAAAAACACTAAACTGCAAACAATTTTGTTCGACAAACCAATTCGCGGAAGATATATCCGTTTCACAGCTTTAAGTTCTCAGAATGGACAAGATTACGCTGCTGGATCCGAATTTGGAGTTTTAGTTAACTAACATTTTTACTCATAGTTTTTTCAAAAGGAATTCATATCATACAAAATGGTATGAATTTCTTATTTTTATACCTCACATCAATTTAACATCAAACCAAAATGTCATCAAATCGATATCCTCAACGCATTGTTTGCTTAACCGAAGAAGGAACTGAAATTATGTATAACATTAACGAACAACATCGTTTAGTAGGAATTAGTGGTTTTACCTATCGTCCGCCACAAGCAAGAAAAGAAAAACCTAAAGTTTCAACTTTTTTAGATGCTAAATTTGAAGATATCATCAATTTGAAGCCAGATTTTGTTGTAGGATATTCTGATTTACAAGCTGATATTGCAGCAGAATTAATTAGAAGAGGAATTAATGTTTTTATTTTTAATCACCGAACAGTTGATGAAATTTTAAATATGATTGTGCAATTTACTTCATTGATTGGTTGTCAAGATAAAGGATTAAAATTAGTCGAATTTTACGAAAAGAAACTCGAAGAAGTAAAACAACAAGCAACTCTTCTTCCCTATCGCCCAACAGTATTTTTTGAAGAATGGGACGAACCAATTATTTCGGGAAGCGCTTGGGTTAATGATTTGATAGAAATTGCTGGTGGAAAATTAGCTTTTCCAGAACTCAAAAATAAAGCTTTAGCTAAAGATCGTATTTTGTTGGATGAACAAGTGATTGAACGAAATCCTGATATTATTATCGGTTCGTGGTGTGGTAAAATGTTCAAACCCGAAAAAGTAAAACAACGAATTGGTTTCGAAAACGTAAAAGCTATTCAACAAAATCATTTATACGAAATAAAATCTGAATTGATTTTACAACCTGGTCCTGCTGCTTTAACCGATGGTTTGGATAAAATTGTGGAGATTATTACAAATTATAAATAAATATATGGATCCGGATTTTTTAATTTTGTATACTAAAGTAATTTTAGTCCTTCACTTCGTATTCGATATTTTATTATTAATTATTTCTATTGTTGCTCACGGAAAAAAAATAAGTTTTAGTAATTATCTAATTTTCATAACAATTTCTATATTACTATTATCAATAATAAGATTATCTATAAAAGAATATCTTGGTGTTTCAATTTATGAACTAAATATAGTAACAAATATTCTCGAAAAACTTTTATACATAGCATTCGGAATTATATTAATAATTGGAATTTCTAAATTAAAAATCAATAAAGAAGAAGAATAAAAATCCCGCTGAAAGCGGGATTTAATTTATTGTATAATATTGACTTCTCTAACCAATGTTACGCCATATTTGGCTTTCACATCTTCTATAATTCGTTCAGATAAATCATATATTTCGCGTCCAGTTGCATTGCCATAATTCACCAAAACCAAAGCTTGTTTATCGTGAACTCCCGCATCACCAAAACGTTTTCCTTTCCAACCTGCGTGTTCTATCAACCAACCTGCGGCTAATTTAATACCAGAATCAGTTTTGTAATGAGAAATTTCTGGGTGAAGTTTTTCTATTTCAGCAAATTTTTCATTCGAAATTACAGGATTTTTAAAGAAACTTCCTGAATTTCCTATCTGTGAAGGATCTGGTAATTTACTTTGACGAATTTTAATCACAGCTGCACTAATTTCTTGAATCGTTGGATCAAAAATTTGTTCCTTTTCCAATTCAGATTTTATTGCGCCATATTCCACATGAAGTTTGTGATTCTTCTTCGTCAACTTAAATGTAACCGCTACCAAAACATATTGTCCTCTCAATTCATTTTTGAAAACAGATTCGCGGTAACCAAAATGACATTCTTCATTTGTAAAAGTACGTTCATCACCCGTTTCCAAAACTAATGTTTGAACTTCTTCGATATAATCTTTGACCTCAACGCCATACGCACCAATATTTTGCATCGGCGCCGTACCAACATTTCCAGGAATCAACGAAAGATTTTCTAATCCTCCAAAATCATTTTGCAACGTCCATTCAACAAAATTGTGCCAATTCTCGCTTCCTTGCGCTTTTACGTACACAAAATCATCATCTTCATTGATAATTTCGATTCCTTTCAAATTCAATTTTAACACAATTCCCGGAAAATCGTCTACAAAAAGCATATTACTTCCTCCACCAATAAATAAAATCGGTAAATCTTTTTGACGACGAAAAACCAACACTTTTCGCAAATCTTGAATAGTCGCAACATCAGCAAAATATTTTGCTTTTGCTTCTATTCCAAATGTGTTATATAATTTTAATGAATAATTTTCGATGATTTCCATCTTCTTATTTTTCTTATGATCTAATTGTTCCTGGATATTGTTCTAAAGCTTCTTTCAAGATTTCAACAGAACGAACCAAATCTTCTTCTTTCAGAACATAAGCCAAACGAACTTCTTGAATTCCTGAATTTGGAGTTGAATAAAATCCTGCTCCTGGCGCCAACATTACTGTTTCTCCATTTGACGAGAAAGATTCTAATAACCAAATTGCAAATTTTTCTGCGCTATCAACTGGTAATTGAATCATACAGTAGAAAGCCCCTTTTGGATTTGGGCAAACCACTCCCGGAATTTGCTGTAAACCTGCAACTAATGTATTGCGACGTTTTAAATATTCTGTACGACAATCTTCGAAATAAGTTCCAACATTTCTGTGGGCTAAAGTTGCAATGTATTGAGAAATTTCAACAGGACTTAAACGCGCTTGTGCATATAACATTGCAGCTTTTAAGAATTTCTCGTTACGTGTAATCAAAGCTCCAGAACGTGCTCCACATAAAGAAAAACGTTTCGATTCTGAATCAATTACAATTGCATTATCTTTCAGTTCTGGGAAACTTAAAACAGATGTAAATTCTTCTTCTGTATATAAATATTCTGCATAAACTTCATCCGAAATTAAATAGATATCATGTTTAAGAACTAATTCTTTCAATTGATTTAATTCTTCTTTCGAATATACATATCCAGTTGGGTTTCCAGGATTACAAATTAAAATTGCACGTGTTTTATCTGTAATTTTTTTCGCAAACTCCTCAACAGATGGTAGAGCAAAATTATTTTCGATTGTAGATGGAACAGGAACAATATTTACATCATTTTCACATGTAAATCCGTTATAATTTGCATAAAAAGGTTCTGGAATAATAATTTCATCACCTGGATTTGCAATAATTCCGAAAATAAATAATAAAGCTTCCGAACCTCCTAATGTTGCAATAAAATTTTCTGGTGTTAATTCGATTCCTCGATTTGTAAAATAATCTGCCAAAGCTTGGCGATATTCCAACGTTCCTTCTGAGTGTGTATAAGAAATAATGTTTGAAGGGAAATTTTTCAATCCTTCTAAAACAGCTTTTGGCGACTCAATATCAGGTTGTCCAATATTTAAGTGATAAACTTTCGTTCCTCTTTTTTTTGCTGCATCTGCGTAAGGCACCAACTTTCTGATTGGAGAAGCTGGCATATTTTGTGATTTTTCAGATAATATTAACATTTATTGTAATTTTTTAAATTTGATTTGAATTCTTTGGTATTGTTTTTGTAATTTTAAAGTGTAAATATAAAAAACGTTTAATCTCAAAAAAAACTTTATTATGAGTAAATTAAATAATGCAACTAAATTATTAGCAGGTTTAGCAATCGGAACAGCAATCGGAGCAGTAGTAGGTTTATTATATGCACCAGAATCAGGTAAAGACACTCGCAAAAAATTAAAAAAAGAAGCTGACAAATACAAAAAAGAGTTAGACAAATACGCGAATGATTTTTCTGATAAAGCGAAAAAAACGAAAAAAGAATTAGAAGCTAAATTAGATGAAGTAAAATCAAAATTAGCAGAACAAAAAGACGAGTTTGTAGCAAAAGCGAAAGAAGCTGGAAAAGATTTAAAATCTAAAGCAAACCAAACAAAAGAAGATTTAAAAGACGAGTTTCAAGAAAACGTAGGAGTTTAATTTCTTCGAAACACAACATTCCTTAAAATTTATAATTAACTTTGTCTTAAATAAATCAATTTTATGTTTAATGAACTAAAAGTTTATATTAATAATAGAATAACTTTAGCTAAATATGATCTCGTAGATTCGTTGAGCAACATGCTAGCGAGCGCTATTTATATATTAATTATTGCCGTATTTTCTTTGTTTCTATTATTATTAGGAAGTTTAGCATTAGGATTTATTTTAGGAGGTTATTTTAATGATACAGGATTAGGTTTTCTTACTGTAACTGGAATTTATTTCTTAATGATGGTTCTTTCTATTTTATTTAGAAAGAAATTAAAACTTTTCTTGACAAATATTGCCGTAGAAAACGCTATGGAAGCCATGTCTAACCACGATGATGATGAAGACGACGATGAAGAATAAAGAACAAATATCTGCGATAAAAAATTTAGACGATTTGCGAATGGCAAAGCGTAAACTAAAATTGCAAATGAAAGTTGCAGAAAATAAGCATGATAATTCATTTGTAAACAAAGCAGTAAGTCTTGTAACAAATTTAAAATCTGACACAAGTTTCACTTCTTCTAAAGTTGAAAGCGCATTAAATTGGGCTGGAGATAAAGTTTCGAAAAAATATCCAATGAAAGGGATTACAAAAATTGTAATTTCTGGATTGATTATGATAGCGGTTCCAATCATTACGAGTAAAATTCAGGAATACATAGAAGAAAAATTATAAAATTATTTGATAATACAAAAACCACTTCGTTTGAAGTGGTTTTTTTGTGTGTTAATTTTAAGCTCGACTAATATTTTTCGTGAAAATATTCGTTTGGTATAATCGTTTTATTCTTTTTATCAACAGCTTCTTGGTTACGCAATTCCACTCGACGTATTTTTCCTGAAATTGTTTTTGGTAAACTCTCCACAAACTGCACAATACGTGGAATTTTGTAACGTGCTAAATGCTCTTCTGTATATCTAAAAATATCTTTTGCTAATTCTTCCGAAGCTTCATTTCCAGGTGCTAAAATAACAAAAGCTTTTACAGCATTACTTCTCAAATCATGCGGACTTGCCACAACAGCAGCTTCCATAATGGCATCATGCTCTAACAAAGCACTTTCTACTTCAAATGGTCCTACACGGAAATCAGACGCTTTTATCACATCATCATCACGCCCAACAAACCAAACATAACCATCTTCGTCTTTATAAGCTTTGTCTCCTGTATAATATAATCCATGCTTGAAAACTTTCGCCATTTTATCTTTCTGAATCAAATAAGTTTTGAAAATTCCATTGATGGTTTCTTCATTATGCACAACACAAATATTTCCTTCTTCGCAATCTTGTACAATATTTCCATCATCATCAGCAATCACAATATCGTATAAAAACGCAGGTTTTCCCATCGATCCATATTTAATCTTCTCATTTGGCAAATTCGCAATCATCGCAGTTGATTCTGATTGTCCATAACCATCACGAATCGTAATTCCTGTACCTTCTTTCCAGACATCTATAATTTCTGGATTAAGCGGTTCACCAGCTGCAACACATTGACGAAGTTTGAAATCATAACTTTTCAAATCTTCTAAAATCAATACACGCAGAGCTGTTGGTGGTGCGCAAAAAGTTGTTACACCCAAATCTTGAATGGTTTGTAATTGTTCTTTCGGAACAAATTTATCTGAATGATAACCCAAAATTGTCGCACCCATATTCCATGGAGCAAAAAAACTACTCCAAAAGAATTTCGCCCAACCTGGTTGAGAAATATTATAATGTAAATCACCTTTTTTCATTCCAACCCAAGAAGAAGTCGTGAAACCTCCAAGCGGATAAGTGTAATGCGTATGCACCACAACTTTCGGCATTCCTGTCGTTCCTGAAGTAAAAAAGTAGAATAAATCATCGTCTGGTTTTGTATCTGCAGCCTCAGCTTGAATAGATTCTTTCCATAACTCATTGATATTTATCCAACCTTCTCGCTCGCCTTCTGTGATTAATTTTACCTTAATCTTTTTATCAAATTTTGCTTCTGCTTCATCTATTTTCGATGCATTTGCTTGATCTGCTAAAGCAACTTCTGGAAAAGAAGACTCGAATCTAAACGTTAAATCCCTTGCTTCTAAAGTTGTTGCGGCTGGAATAATAATTAATCCACCTTTGATAGAAGCCAAATAACCAATCCAAGTAATCGGTAATAATGGAACTTGAGAAAACATTTTGTCTCCTTGTACAATTCCTTTGTTTCTTAAATAGTTTAAAAATTGATTGTATTTATCAGCTAAATTCTGAAAAGTATAATCTTCTCGTTCTTCATTATACTTCCAAATTAAACCTTTTTGAGTTCCTAATTGAGCAACATTATAAGGCTCAAAAATATCCTTCACCCAATTGAATTTCTCTGGTTTGAAAATTTTAATCTGTTTTAATTGCGTATAATTCTCTTCTTCGATGGATAATCGAATAGAGCTAAACAATTCTTGTACTGTCATTTATTTGTGGTTTTGAATAAATATAGAAAAATTATTTATTCAAACAGAAGTTTTATGAATAAAAAAGGATGATTTTATAAAATCATCCTTTTTGTTATTTTTTATTGAGAATATATTAATCTCTACCTCTTCTTGAGTTTCCTGTTCTATTACGGTCTCCTCCACGGTAACCACCACGATCTCCACCTCTAGAATCACGGTCACGATCACCTCCACGGAATCCACCTCTGTCTCCTCCGCGATCACGATCTCCACCACGATAACCTCCACTTCTTTCACGGTCATTATCACGACGGCTATTGAAACCACGTCCGCGAGAATCTCCTCTGTCATTACGACGACGATCTCCACCACGACGCTCACCATCACCACGTCTAGGTTCTGGTTTAGAGATTTGAACATCTAAGTCTACTCCATCACGTTGTGCATCTTTGAAAGATTCTAACACTAATGATTCGAATTGTGTATCAACTTCGAAGAAAGAGAAATTACGTAAAATTTCAATTTTTCCGATTTCGATGTTACGATTACGAGTTTGCTCGTTAATTAAACCAATTAAGTTTGGAACACGTAAATTGTGTTTTTGACCAATATTAATAAAGAAACGAGAGAAATCACGTCCACCACGACGGTTAGAAGAACGATCTCCTCTATCACCACGATCTCCTTCAGAAGAAATATCTTTCGTGTTTTTGTAATATTCTAAGAAAGAATTGAACTCAACTGTCATGAAACGTTTTAATAAATCGTCACGATCTAAGTTCGCCAATTTTTCATTTACAGTTTCCATGTAAGGCTCGATTAATTCTTCATCAACTTCGATATTTTCGATTTTATCGATTAAAGAAATTAAACGTTTTTCACAGATTTCGGCTCCAGTTGGTACATTTTTAGGCTCGATTTTAGAAGCAATTAATTTTTCTAAATCTCTAATTTTACGCGCTTCACGTCCTCCTGAAATAATGATAGAAATTCCTTTGTTACCCGCACGTCCTGTACGTCCTGAACGGTGTACATAAACTTCTGGATCATCTGGTAAATTGAAGTTGATTACGTGAGTCAACTCATTTACGTCAATACCACGAGCAGCAACGTCTGTTGCAACAAGGATTTGAATATTTTGGTTACGGAATTTCTCCATCACGTGATCACGTTGTGATTGTGATAAATCTCCATGTAATGCGTCTGCATTGTAACCATCTTGCATCAATTTATCTGCTACGTCTTTCGCTTCGCGACGAGTTCTACAGAAAACGATACCATAAATATTTGGGTAATAATCGGCCAAACGTTTTAAAGCTAAGTAACGATCAGAAGAACGTACTAAGTAAACGTGATGCTCGATATTTTTTGATGCAGTATTTACTTTACTTACAGCAATCTCAACTGGATTGTGCATATATTCTGAAGCGATACGACGAACCTCTGAAGGCATTGTAGCTGAGAATAATAAAGTTTGTTTTTCTTCTGGAGTTGTTTCTAAGATAGAATCAATTTCGTCACGGAATCCCATGTTCAACATCTCATCAGCCTCATCTAAAACTGTCCAAGTGATGTCATTAATTTTTAATGCGCCACGTTTGATTAAGTCCATTGTACGACCTGGCGTTCCTACAACGATTTGCGGATTATCTTTTAATCCTCTAATTTGTTTAACGATGTCAGCACCACCGTAAACTGCCTGTACACGTACTCCACGCATATCTGCAGAAAAAGATTCTAATTCTTTTGCAATTTGTAAACATAATTCACGAGTAGGACACAAAATAATTGCTTGTACTGATTTTGAATTGCTGTCTAATTGATTTAAAACCGGAAGCCCGAATGCTGCAGTTTTTCCTGTACCTGTTTGCGCCAATGCAATAACATCTTGATCTGATGAAAGGATTTGAGGAATAGCTTTTTCTTGAATTGGAGATGGGTTAACGAAGCCCATTTTCTCAATTGCAGTTAGGATTTCTTCTTGAAGTCCTAATTCTTTGAATGTAATCATGTTAGATACTATACCGAGATAATGAAATTCATTTATATTCCATATCACCGGTTTTATTTTAAATTATTTAACCAACAGATATGAAAGAATAAAATTAAATGGCTGAGCAGCCTAAAAAATCCCTAAATGAATATTCTTTAACATCCGTACCTTAACTCTAAAAGGCTGTGCAAATGTAAGGATTATTTTTGAAATACACAACACACATTCATAATCCTTACAATTAATACACATAATTTTATTTTATTGATAATAAATAAATTACTAACAGTCTGCAATATTTACAGCAACTGCCAAACCTCCTTCAGAAGTTTCTTTGTATTTATTATTCATATCTTTTGCAGTTTCCCACATCGTATTTACGACTTTATCTAACGGAACTTTCGCAGTCAATGGATCTGTATCCAATGCTAATTCTGCCGCATTTATCGCTTTAATCGCTCCCATTGTGTTACGCTCGATACAAGGAATTTGAACCAAACCTCCAATCGGGTCGCATGTTAAACCTAAATGATGTTCCATTGCAATTTCGGCAGCCATCGTTACTTGCGCAGGAGTTCCTCCCATTAATTCGCATAATGCAGCTGCAGCCATAGCCGAAGATACACCGATCTCAGCTTGGCAACCTCCCATTGCCGCAGAAATAGTTGCTCCTTTCTTAAAAATAGAACCAATAACTCCTGCTGTTGTTAAGAATTGTTCAATCTCTTTTTGACCAGCTTTATGATTTTCGATCACCAAATAATACATCAAAACTGCTGGAATAACTCCTGCACTTCCGTTTGTTGGCGCTGTTACAACTCTACCTAAAGAAGCATTTACTTCATTAACAGCAAGAGCGAAGCAACTTACCCATTTCAATATTTGACGAAAATATACTTTGGTTTTTCGGATTGAAGCAATCCATTCTTGTGGATTAGAATAAGGTGTTGCCCCAACCAAATTCTTGTGCATAACGTAAGCACGACGTTTCACGTTCAATCCACCTGGTAAAATACCTTCTGTATGACAACCAATGTACATACACTCTAACATGGTATTCCAAACACGCATTAATTCGTGGTGAATTTCATCTTCAGTTCGAATTGTTTTTTCATTCTCGAACATGATTTCAGAAATCGATTTATTTTCTTTCGAACAAAATTCTAATAATTCTGTTGATGTATTAAATAAATATGGAAAAGCACAAGTGACATCTGTATTGGTAGCACTATCATCTTCTTTTGTAATAAATCCTCCCCCTATCGAATAAAACGTAGAAGATAATTCTTCGTTCTCATAAAAAGCTGTAAACATCATTCCATTAGCGTGAAAAGATAAAAACTCTCGATTGAAAACGATATCAGTTTCGGGATTAAAATCAATTAAAAATTTATTTCCAAAATTTAATTGTTTATTTGTATTGATCGTATTAATAATATTCGAAATATCATCAACAGGAATATATTCAGGATCAGCACCGCTTAGCCCTAACATTACTGCATAATCAGTCGCATGTCCTTTACCTGTAAGTGATAAAGAGCCATACAAATCTACACGAACTTTTGTAATTTTATTAAAGATAGATGCAGCATCTAATTCTTTCAGAAAAGCTTCTGCAGCGCGCCAAGGACCTAAAGTATGCGAACTTGAAGGACCAACGCCAATTTTGAGCATATCAAATACTGAAATACAATCCATTTTGTACTTTTAATTTATATTATTTCCACACAAGACAAATATAGCCGTTAAATTCTCATATTCGCTTTATTTAAGCAGTTTTTTTATCAACTTAAACAATTAATAAGCTTAAAATATTCATATTGAATGATATTAACACAAATTATTTAGCATCAAAAAAAGAGGTCACAACTAATTGTAACCTCTTTTCTAGACTTTATTAAGTTTTTATTTAAACTTGTGCCAATATGGATAGATAATCGCTAAACCATAACCTATAAACACAAATAATGTAAACATGGTAAAAAGTGTTCCATCTGCCATAAATTCGGGCTGCATTGCTGCTGACACAAATAATGATGTCACAACCATATATACACCAATTCTTTTATAAGATTTCACTAAAAAGATACCTATCAATGCAATAACTCCTAAAACAAGAGTCGAAATTGGATACCATTTTGGCATTTCTGGCGCATCTTCGTTCATCATTTGGCGGAACAAATAATCATTTGTCACCAATAATTGATAACCACGATAAAGAATACTCAAAATCAAGAAAACCATTATAAAGATCATTGACTTGAAAAGGAATGATGTTTTGTTTCCTTCGTGTTTCAAATCTTTTGTTTTGGTATTATCCGACATTAAAACTTTTGTGTCAAAAATATCGTCACGTTCTTGATTTTGTTCTACTTTTTGATCTGTCATAGCTTTATTTTAAAATAAGAAATCATATCCTTTCAAACTCAATTTTTCGTATTTTTCTTCATCAAAACGATACAATTTAGATACTTTACGATGTTGTTTAGGATCTGTTGTATTACCTGTTTCGATAATTAAATTTGAGTTAAAGATTTTCTTTCTAAAGTTACGTTTATCCAACTCACGATTCAAGGCTTTTTCATACAAACTTTGCAATTGCGCAATTGTAAACTCATCTCCAAGTAAGTTAAATCCTACTGGACGACGTTTTACACGACGTTTCACACGCTCTTTTGCATATTTTACAATCTCATTGTGATCAAAAGCCAAATCCGGAACACGGTCGTAAGCATACCATTCTCCACCTTGTGTTTTCACTTTTTCCTCTATTTGAGGTGTCAATTTAACCAAAGCGTAATAAGCAACATTTACAACACGTCCTAATGGATTACGAAAAACTTTTGTAAAAGCTTTCAATTGTTCAATATATGTTTGATGCTCATCGTAAGCAATTTTCTCAATCAACAATTCGTGAATTGCTTGATCGTTACTTACCGTTGGCGCAATATATTTTCCTGGCAAAACCAATGCTCCTTTGAAAGGATCGTTTAGTTTTTTATACACCAATATTTTGAGATCTTCTCCATCAAACCCGAAAAGTACGAGACTTGAACATAGAGCGACCTGAAAATATTTTTCTTTTTCTTCGTCTGTCATTTTGTGGGATGATTAATAAATTGAAATTTATTTTTAATGAAAAATTGAATGCATCAATCTATTTTTATCGTTAAAAGATTCTTCTAACGAAATCATAGATTCTGTTCTCAATACATCATCAATTTGATCAATTTTGTAGATAACATCTTTCGCATCAGAAGTATCTCTTGCACGAATTTTACAGAAAATATTATATTTTCCAGACACAACGTGAACCACTGTTACGTTAGGAATTTTATATAATTCATCTATCACTTTCTGAGTTTTGTTTGTTTTTGTAAGTAACAATCCTACATACGCAACAAACTGATAACCCATTTTATCATAATCTGTAATTAGTGTAGTTCCTTTGATGATTCCAGCCTCCTCTAATTTCTTGACACGTACGTGAATAGTACCAGCAGAAACATTCATTTTCTTTGCAATTTCTGTAAATGGCATTCTTGTATTGTCAATCAAATACATCAAAATTTTCTTATCAACATCATCAATTATGTAATTCATTTTCCTAATTTTTGATTATTATTATTATTTTAATAAAAAATCGAATTAATTTTTAGCAAAATTATAAATAAAACAAACAAACTTCAAAATATTTTTTAATGATTTATTTAATATTTTACTTTTGTTATAATAATAGTTCAAAAAAGAAAGAACTAATCACTTTTGTTTGTTTGCGCGAGTTTATTGTCTAACCACAATAAACTCATTTTTTTTTTATTTAATTTTGACTAAACCACGACGTTTTTGTTCCACTTTAGGTTGAGTACTTTTTTGATACGTAACTTTGACCGTATCTTTTGTAGTTTGACGAGTAGAATCTATTCTTCTTTCCTCACTTTTAAACTGTTTCGGAAGTACAATCGAATCAAATCTTTCTTGCTGTTGCTCTTCTTTTTTAGCTTTTGCTTTTCGTTTATTTTCATCTAAACCTAAAAATCCTCTAAACGTATCGAAGCTTTTGTTGTACTGAATTCCTACTCCGAAACTTTGATTTAAGTTATTTTCCATTCCTGGCAATAAACCGAAAGTTGTAGGTTTTGTAAATGCTTTTAAGACCAAAGATCCATTGTTTAATTTCGAGATATCATAAGAAACATCAAAATTCCCATCGAAGTTCTCTTGTACATTTCTATTATTTGTAACCGCAATTCCATACGAACCACGTAAACTTAAACGATTATTAACCCGATAAGAAACAGAAGTTCTAATTTTATCATTTGTCTCCGATTGCGCACTACCACCGACATACTCCATTTGTATATCTACATTGTTCGCAATAGAAGACAACATACCCGCAATTGTCGATAAACCAATATCAGCAGCTGTACTTGTTACACCAGATTGAACAGCCGAAGCATCACCAAATTTACCTGTCAATAAGATATAACTAAACTGAAGCATCTGTTCTTCTGTATTTGAACGGAATTTTGATTGTAACTGCGAATTGATATCCGAACCTGCATTAGGAATTGTTAATCCAAAATCGATAATAGGTTTTTTCAACGTTTCAGAAATATTAATTGATAAGAGAGCATCATAAATTTGCGAATATCCTACACCTAAATAGTCTCCAACATTTGACACCGAACGTTGATATTCAGCTGTAATATTAAGCGTTGCATCAAGTGGATTTCCTGCAAATTGTACCGAAGATCCTTTTTTGATTTTAAAATCTTTTGGAATCAGCGGAAATTGTCTAAACTCATATGTTCCACTTTCTATATTATATACCCCTGTAATACTCAATCCTGCTTTATTCATTAAGAATCTAAGATTTTCTGCAGTTCCTCGCGCTGTTGCTTTATCATTTGTAGCTGCATCAAAAATCAAATTCACCATCGCATTTGGATACGCATTGATGTTGACATCTATCGACATTCCTTTTGGTGCGTGAGGCTCGTTATTTTTCGATTTTTCATCTAGATGTTGGTTAGGAACAAAACGTACCAAATTATTTTCTGACTCAATTGTTGTACTTCCTGTATTTATCGTTAACTCAGAATTTCCAACCACTGTCGCATCTCCAGCAATCTCCAACTCTTCTACCGCACCAAACATGGTTACATTTCCTTTCGCAAATACTTTTCCATAAAACAATTCATTGTCTTTAATAGACGTGTTCATCACTAATAAATTTTGCGTATCGAAATCTAAGTTGAGACCCCATTTAGATAAGTTGCGGAAAAGAATTGCTCCGTCAACTTTTCCTTTTGTATTGTACGCAGTGTCTTTAAATGCAATATCATTCAACATGATAATACCTTGTCCTTTTCCTTGTTTCGAAACAAGCAATTCATTTTCTCCTTCAAATAAATAATCTGTTCCTAAGAAATTCACTTTCAAACCAAGATCTTTTGCAATCATATTTCCACTAAGATTTGGCAAATCAATTGGTCCAGTAATTTTTAAATCACCAGATAACGTTCCACGCATATTAGAGAAAACAGATTTTAAGAATCCTTCTAAGAAATCGATGTGAAACTCGTCAAAATTGACATCTACATCAACCTCAGGACCTGTCGGTTTATTAATAATATTACCATAAGCAACCAACGATTGAATTTGCTCTTTCTGTAAACTTGTTTCAAAATTAAATTGTTTATCCGCTACATTATAACCTCCTTGTAAAGTCAAATTACCAAGCTCAAAATCATTTAAACCTAACTTATCAATTTCAGCTTCAAGTGTTGGTTCTAATTTTTCTTTTGTACGAATAATATCTACTTTACCATTTGCTATACCGACAATTTTTAGATTATTCAATAATGTTTTAGGAATGATTTTTTCTAAATGCAAATCTTTAAAATCAGCATTGAAATTGTAATCTACGTTGTTATTAAATAAACCACTTACTTTTAAATATTGTTCTTCTGATTCTAATGATAAATCTTCAACTTTTAATGATTTATTAATTCGATTAAAAATTACACGATTCGAATTTGCATCATTCAAATGATTAATTGTCCATTGTGTCGAATCAATTTGTATTGTTGAAGGAGAAAATCCAAAAATCAAATCATTATTATTCTGAACTGTATGAAAAAGATTCAGATTAAATAAAATTGGATTTTTTCGACCAATATTAAAATCTGTTTTCACAATCATCGTATCATTCTTCGGAATCGAATTTACGTTAATTGCATTAATCGTTACACCACTTACTTTCAAACTATCAATCTTCGCATTCAACGTTGGCAACTCCGCAATTGTGTTTAGATTAACATTAGATTGGAACAATTGAATTCCTGCATATTTTATTCCAGGCGTATCCAAAGTCGCTTCCAACTGATTTTTCGTACCATCAATATAACCTTTTACATGCGTATCAGGTTCAATCGAAATAGATGAATCGATATATTGTAATAAATTTTCTTGCACATAAACATCAAACGAAAAAGCCTGATTTGGCGAAACTTTTTTATGACGGAAAGATGGAACTAAATCTACAAGCGAATTATTGATGACATTGGCAACTTCCGTAATATTATAGCGACCATCTACTGTAGCGCGCATATAATTAGGAACATCCAAAGTCATGATTTTATGCGAACCATCTATTTGAGAATTCAACATGACATGTGACAATTCTAACGTATCTTTTTTCGAACGGAAGTAAAGATTTTTGACATCAATATTTCCTCTAAAATCATTAATATTTGTCAACTTAAAATTCCCTTCTACATCACCGCGTACAATTGCATTTAGATTTTTTGTAACGCCAAGAAAATCTAAATTAATTTGACGAATATTCGAAGTAAAATCAAAATCATAAGGTTTTCCACTAAAGTTAATTTTACCTTTCAATTGCGCATTTAGATTTGGATCTTTGATATCGAATAATCCATTGAATTGATAATTTTTAACCAAACCATCAACCGTAATATTTTGATAACGTTTGCCCATCAAATCCAAGTAACGAAGCGTTCCGTCAACATCTAAATTGATATTTTTCAAATCTGTTCCTCTTCCATCAAATCTAAACTTCCCGCTTACATAACCCAAATCTTTTGCATTAGTTAATTGACGAAGATTTAAGTTTTTTGCATCTAAAGTACCTTTATAAATTAAGGCTTTTACATTTTTATAATTCTTGATTTGCGCTTTAATATCAGCATCTCCAAGTCCAGAAACCGCGTAACCATTTGCATGAATTTCATTTGGATTTAATGAAATATCTCCACGATAATTTAAATTTCCAAAACGTGTCAACATATTTGGAATTTTGTTCGAAACAAAGGTTGGAAGTAATTTTGTTATTTTTTGATATGATGTATTAATTTTTACATTTCTTGTCGAAAAATTCAGCAAAGAACCATGCAAAACATCTTGTAATTGCAAGCGAGAAGCACCAACATAATTGTCTTCACCTTTCAATTCAAAATCAGAAAAAGTCAAATTATTCAGCGTTCCATTTACTTTTCCATATAAATCTACTGACGAATTTTTATCAAATAAAGGAGTAAAATAACGAATTTCCTTAAAATTAATCTTAGAACCTCGATCAAAAAAAACGTCCCAACGAACTTTATCAGCAAATTCTCCCATATCCGAGGGGTCATCGTAACTCAATAACAAATTCCCATTCAAAACAGATGTATCCGTTCGTAAATTCAAATTCCCAACTCGAATTTCTTTTTTCGAATAATGAACTTTTCCTGTAAAGTTTTGTACGTTATACCTTTCTTTATTTTTTGTCGCAACAAAGCAGAAGTTTTCTAAATCAGCCGTAATATCAGAATCAACTAATCGAAACTTTTTTACAGTCATATTCAGTTGTTTCGAATCCAACCAAACATTTCCAGAATTTTGATTAACAATTGAAACTTTACCATCTTCCAAAATAAAATCTCCATCCAATTTGAAAATCTTTTTCGGATCTTTTGGTTTATCAGAACTAAAACCATTGACAAATTTGATGAAATTCGAAATCGAATCGCCTTTGTACGTAATCACACGAATTTCGGGTTCAATCAATTTCACTTCACTCAAATCAATGTAATCTTTTTTGATTCCTGGTAGAAGTGTCCAAAGATTAATTGTCGTTTCCAAGGTTTTCGACTTCATAAAATCATATTTATGATCGTCTTTTATCTTAACACCATGGAAATATATTCGTCCAAAAAAATCAATATCCACCGAATCCACATACATTTGTGTGTTCAGCGATTTATTTAATTTTTCTAATGCAAAGTGAGCTATTTTTGTCTGTACCGCAGGGATTTGTATTGCGATTGCTACTGTTAAAACAAGGGTTAAAACGAGTATAATCAACGACAATAAAAATCTTCCTATTCGTCTGACTATTTTCAATGGTTTAAATTTACGATATTTGCAGGGTAAAAATAAGTTATAAATTTTATTCTACAACGAATTATGAGCGATAAAAACTACATTTTAGCCATAGAATCTTCTTGTGATGATACAGGCGCAGCAATTATTGACGGAAATAAAATTATTTCTAATGTTGTGGCAAGCCAAAAAATTCACGAAATATATGGTGGCGTAGTACCAGAATTAGCTTCGAGAGCACATCAACAAAATATTGTTCCCGTCGTAGATCAAGCACTAAAACAGGCAAATATTAAAAAAGAAGAACTTAAAGCAATTGCGTATACGCGTGGTCCAGGATTGATGGGATCGCTTTTGGTTGGCGGAAGTTTTGCGAAATCTTTCAGTCAATCATTGGATATTCCATTGATTGATGTCAATCACATGCAAGCACATATTTTGGCAAATTTTATTGAAGATGCCAACGACGAAAAACCAACTTTTCCATTTTTATGCTTAACGGTTTCTGGAGGACATACTCAAATCGTGAAAATCAATAATTATTTTGAGATGGAAATTTTAGGAGAAACGATTGATGATGCGGCTGGTGAAGCATTTGATAAAGCAGGTAAAATTTTAAATTTACCTTATCCTGCAGGTCCAATTATCGATAAAAAATCTAAGATTGGTAATCCTACAAAATTCAAATTTGCAAAACCAAAAATTGAAGGTTTAAACTTTAGTTTTAGCGGTTTCAAAACGTCAATTTTATATTTTATTCAGAAAGAGGTCAAAGCAAATCCAAATTTCATCGAAGAAAATATTGACGATTTGTGTGCTTCTATTCAATATTCTATCGTTAATATTTTGATGGAAAAAGTAAAAAAAGCATCGGACGAAACTGGAATTAAACAAATTGCTATTGCAGGTGGAGTTTCGGCTAATTCTGAAATTCGTCAACGATTAAAAGATGGAGAAACAGAATTTGGTTGGAAAACTTTTATTCCAAAATTTGCTTATACAACAGATAATGCAGCGATGATTGCAATGGTTGGAAGTTTAAAATTTGATCAAGAGTTATTTACAAAAAACACAGCGAAATCTGTGGCTAAATACCATATTTAATGAAATTATTTTTTGGAGAAATTCATCACGAAACAGCTATCCTGAACGAAGAAGAAAGTCATCATTTTGCGAAAGTTTTGCGCGGAAATGAAGGCGATTTGGTTCATGTGACGGATGGAAAAGGAAATTTGGCTCAAGTTGAAATTACGTCGATTTCTAAAAAAGCAGTTGAAGGAAAAGTAATTGATTTAAAAACAAATTTCGAGCAGAAAAATTACTATTTACATGTTGCAATTGCACCAACAAAAACAATGGAACGTTTGGAATTTTTCTTGGAAAAAGCAACCGAAATTGGTGTTGATGAAATTACATTTTTGCAAACTTTTCATTCGGAACGAAAAAATATTAAAATTGAACGAATTGAAAAAATTGTTCAGTCTGCAACAAAACAATCGTTGAAAGCGTATTTGCCAAAAGTAAATGATTTGACAAAATTCAACGAATTTATCAAACAGGATTTTGAAGGTTTCACGAAATGTATTGCGCATTGCGAAGCGGATATTGAACGAACACCTTTAAGAACAGTTTTGGAAAATAACCCGCAGAAAATTTTAATTATGATTGGTCCTGAAGGTGATTTTTCGCGAGATGAAATTTTCGCTGCAGAAGATCACAATTTCACAGGAATTAGTCTTGGATATCAACGTTTCCGTACTGAAACTGCAGCTTTACAAGCTGTTTTTGCCGTTGATTGGGGATTGAAATAAATCGAGTAAAACTATTACTTTATACAAAAACCGATTCTGTTGGATCGGTTTTTTTCTTTTATCTGAAAATAAATATCTTTATCAAAATTAAAAACTTATGAAAAAATTAGCACTTATTTTGGGATTATTCATTGGAAGTTTTTCATTTGCACAAACTGTAAATGATGTTCCGATTAAAGATATTAATGTCGACTATGTACAGATTATTGGAACTGGACGAGGTTTGAGTACAAAAATGAATATTCGCTTGGATTTTGGACAAGAAACCAAATCAATTTCTTTTAAAACTGGTTTGAAAATAAAAGATGAACGCGGAATTGCAGTAAAATTTAATTCAATGATTGATGCGTTGAATTTTATGTCTGCGAGTGGATATGAATTTCAGTTTGCGTATACCTCAAAAGAAAATGATGACGATACGCTTTATTATATTTTAAAGAGAAAAAAATAAACAAATCCTCAACTTATGTTGAGGATTTGTGTTTTATATTAAATTCTAATTTTCAACTTTCTTTTTCTTCAACATAAAAAATCAATAGCGTCCTAAATA
>NZ_DKSQ01000082.1:0-22521 GCF_002472765.1 Empedobacter sp. UBA7252 | reverse complement strand
AATAAACTAAAAAAAGCTTCCGAATTGGAAGCTTTTTTTAGTTTATTTTATTTAATTCGATGAATATATTCAATTACTTTATCGTTAAAAATTTGTGGTTGATCGACATTCACAACATGTCCACAATCTTCGATAACAATCAATTCTGAATGTTTGGTATGTGCTTTTATTAATTCCTGAATCGAAGGCAAAAACATATGATCTTCTGCTCCCATCACATATAAAGTCGGAATATTTAATTCAATTTTTCGAAACCATTTTAGCAATGGATTGACATCCGCAGTGAGTTTGAACCATTTCAAAAATTCTTTTTGATACAATTTCTTCGCCTCATTGATAAATAATAGCCTTGACTCTTTGTGCGTATTCTTTGGCATGATAGCGAAAGCAAAAATTCGATACAAGATTAAATAAGGCAACATATGTTTGAATGTATTTCCAACGTTAATCAAAAATTGACATTGAAAATTAATTTTCATAATTGCGCCTCCCATCACCATTGATTTGAATCGCTCCGAATAATCTTCTGCCAATTGTCGAATCACAATCGTTCCCAAAGACATCCCAACAAAATGTGTTTTATCGATATTTAAATGATCTAAAACATCAATCACATCTTTTGAAACTGATTTGAAAGTATAACGTTTTTCGAAAAGCGCTTTCAAGTTTTTCTTAGAACGTCCATGTCCTCTCAAGTCCATTAACAAAACATTGAAATGTTTGCGAAATTCACGCAATTGCTTGAACCAAATCGTAGAACTTCCTCCTGCTCCATGAACAAAAGTCACCCATTCTGTGCTCGTTGGATGATTATATGTAGTGTATGCTAACAATTTTCTAAATAAGTTTTTGCAAAATTAAACTAAAAACTATGCCAAGCATAATAATTTCTAGGTTTTAAGAAATTTTTAATCTTCATCGTCGTCGTCATCTGTAAAAGAACTAGTCTTTTTCAAGTAAAAAACATCGTTCATCACTTCAGCTTTCACGTAATTTAGATTTTCTTGCTCTTTCATTCGATCTGTAAATAACGTTCCTGTTAAATGATCGTATTCGTGCTGAAAAATAACCGCTGTAAAACCTTCAACTGTTTCATCATGAAAATTTCCATCCAAATCATAATATGCCAATCGAAGAACCAAGCTTCTATACACTTTTCCGAAAATATCAGGAATAGACAAACAACCTTCGCGACCGTGACGAACAATGTCCGAATACCACGTGATTTTTGGATTGATAATAAACTCAAAAGGTTCGCCTTCTTTGTCAAAACGTTGCACCCAAACCGCGTTGCGATTAATTCCAATTTGTGGAGCTGCAATACCAACACCTTTACTTGCCTCGTCTTGAACCGTTGCATACATACGATCGGCCAATAATTTGATTAATGGATCTTTTGGATCAATATCAATAGAAGTTGATTTTAAGATTTTTGTATCTGCATCCGAAGTTGTTAATAAAACACGAAAAGGATCATAGGATTTCTTTTCTTTTATTAATGTTAATTCTGCCTTTGCTAATGGCGTATAAACAATGTTTTTCATATTTTTTGATTGAGCAAATAATGCAGAAGAACAAATCAATAAACTATAGGTTAATGTTTTTATCATTTTTTAAGTATCAATTTGTCTAAAGAATATTTTCCTGCGCCTGATAAAAATATAACTAAATAATTGATTAAGTAGAATAATCCCAATTCTTTTTTACCAAAATCATGATCTGCATGCACGATAAATACAGCAACTAACATTGTAATGATTAGTGGAATTACCGCCAAACGAGTAAATAATCCGACCAAAACTAAAAAAGCACAAAGTATTTCCGCAAAAACAGTTAAACCTAAAGAAATTTCTGGTCCAAGTCCAATTGGATCTCCAAATTCGAAATTTCCATTGATTAATTTTTGCAATTTTCCGAATCCGTGTGTAAACATAAATCCACCAGCAGCTAAACGTACTAATAACAATGATAAATCGATAAATGCTGGTTGATTTCCTAAAAGTTTAAATTTTGTGCTCATTTTTTTATTTTTTTTTCAAATATAAGTTCTAGTTTTTACGTTCACCTTTAAATAGATCAAGAAATTTACATTTTTGAATTAATTTTGGTTAATCTTTCTATTCAAGAAAAAAAAAAATACAACATATGTTAAAAAACATTGCTTTAATTACCATATTATTTTCAGGTTTTGCATTTGCTCAAAAATCTGAATTACAACAAAATGATGTTTTAGGAAATCCAACTTTTATCGAAGAATCGATGCAAAAAGCACGTATTCGCATGAAGTTTATTGAAGGTTATGAAACGGAATATTACACAAAATCAACGTATAATAAAGATGGTAATCCGACAAAACGTGATTATTTTGATGAAGCTGGAAATAAAACTTTTGCTGAAATATTTAATTATAATGAATCGAATAAATTGATTTCGAGAGAAATGAAAAACAATGACGAAAGTTTAGTTTTCAATTTTGATTATGAATATACAACAGACGGTTACATTGTCACGAAAAGCGAAAATGATGTCAATGTTTCTAAAACTGAATACAAATTAGACCAAAATCAGAATGTAACTTACGAAAGAGAAACTAATTTATTGGAAGATTCTGATGTTTTTATCGAAAAAACGTTTCAATATCAAAATGGATTTTTAGTCAAAACATTGGTGAAATATAACCAAGGAAATTATACGTTGAATTATAAAAACGACGCGAAAGGCAATCCTATAGAGGAAAATTATGTGGACAAAGACAATAAACAAGTCAATAAATATATTCGCAAATTTGATGAAAACAATAATATTATTGAAGAAACTGTGATTGATGAAGCAGGAAAAGTAAAGAATATTTCCACGATTAAATATCAATATGATAATCATAAAAATTGGGTCAAACGAACACAATTCGTCAAAGATATTGATCAACCAATTTCAAATACAACAAGAACAATACGTTACTAGAAATACAAGAGCCAAGTTAATTTGGCTCTTTTTTATTTGATTATTTAACTAAATGTTTTTAAATTTATTCAAATCAATTATTTAACTTCATCTATTATGATCAATAATGTGCAAGAATTTAATCGACTTTTTCAGTTATACCAAAAAGATAATCGTTTCAATTTGTACATAAATGATTATCCTAAAAATGAATTTTTGTTTCAATTTTATTCAGATGAAATTGAAGATTTAAATTTGGAATATGTTGATATTAATTCAAATTCTATCAAAAAAATGCATGATTATCGTGCAAAATTAAGTGATTTTTTTCAACCCGAAGAACTTCCAACACTAGAGATTAAATCAATTTCAGGTTATTTTAGTCATTTTGATTTTTATTTTATGACAAATGAAAAAACCTTTGTATTTAACTATATTCACCGCGATTTTTTGTCTCAATTAATTGATATTCTTCTTGCTGAATTAGATTGTAATTTTATCAGCCGATTAAAAACTGAACTTTTAATCAATTTGGAGTACGATTAAATTTTTTGTTAAACTTTTTCAGCGATATTTATTCGTTTTGAAAAGATTAATTAAGATTTATTTTTTGCGAAAACTGATCCAAAATATAATGTTTTACCTTTAATTATTATTTTGATGTAAAAGAGAATTTATACCAAGAATTGTGGAAGTCTTATTTTAATTGGACAACAATTGAAACAAGGAAAAATTCGATGTTACTAATCCAAATGATGCCAAAACGCTTTTGGAAACACTTGACAGAGTATAAAATATCAATATTCAGAAAAATATACCTATCAATATAATTATGAGTAAAACTTATTTATCTCCATTTATCCATCTCGAAACGGACTGAGAAAATGTTAGAATATAATCCTAAACCGCTGTCTCCAAAGTTTGTCAAAGCATAATCAATCGAGATTCCTTTGTATTTGAAACCTACCCCAACATTTGGCTGAATTTGAGTTTTATCTTTTCCATCAAATTGCGAAATCTTCTGTAAATTGTTCAATCCTCCACGTACAAAAACCATGTCATCATAACCTAATTCAAGACCAACTTGTGGCGAAATCGAAAATCCTTTTCCAGAAATTGCGGCATTCGTTTGTTGAAATTCGATATTCATATCAACCTCTCCCAATAACGAAACTCGTTCATTAAAATCAAAACGTTTTCCAACTCCAAATTGCAATTTAGGCATTGTTAATTCGATATTCTCTCCAGGTAAATCATTCAAAATTGTTGGCTCACCTTCATTATTTGGTTCGTCAATCGTGATTTCTTTTACCTTTTGTTTATTGATACTCCACGCATTGAAAGTTGTTGTAATATCTCGTGCCATCAAACCAAAATACATTTTATTATCGGTACGATATTGCAAACCAAGATCTAAACCGAAACCAAATCCTTGCGCAAATTTCCCAATATGTCGATAAACGATTTTAGCATTTGCACCAAACTGAATATCTTTATTATTAAAGACATTTCCCGCATAAGACATTGTTAAAGCATAGTCTGCTGTAGAAAATTTAGAGATTTTATCGTAATTAATATTTCCTTGATTATCAATCAATTCTGTTGTATTCAAAATATTATCAACACCAAAACGTGTAAACGAAAATGCAATCGTAGAATTACTTTCTCTCAACGGAATTGCAACCGCCGCATAATCAAATTTTGCAATCGACTGAAAATATTCAGCATGCATTGCTGCAGCTTCCCAATCATAGGTAATTTCCGTTAATCCAGCAGGATTCCAATAAGCCGCATTTGCATTTCCAATATTCGCCACAACCGCATTACCCATTGCAAACGAGCGCGCATCTGCACCAATATTCAAAAACTCGTTCGAATATTTGCGTGTGGTTTGAGAAAAAGCAAATTGACTTGCCATAACAGATAATATAAGGAATGTCTTTTTCAAAATTGATGAATTACGAATATAAAAACTCAAAAATAGTGGTTTTATTGTGTTTAAAAAGGATTCAGATTAATTTTTGTTTGTATTTTTGCGATGAAAAATTCATTTATGAAATTATTTACAATTCCAAATTTTCTAACACTACTTAATCTTTCATGTGGTGTATTATCAGCCATTTTCATGATTTCGAGCAATGCTCAAATCACAACTACCACAGTTACAATTGTGATGGTTTTGATGTTGATTTCATTAGTTGCTGATTTTTTGGACGGAATGGTTGCACGACTAATGAATATTGGTAGCCCGATTGGAAAAGAATTGGATTCTTTGGCAGATTGTATTTCGTTTGGTGTTGTACCAGGATTGATGTTATTTTCGATGTTTAATCATTTTTCAACTGATTTTATTTATGAAAATGAGAATTTAAAAATTGCTGCAATTTCATTATTTGCTTTTTTAGTTCCTGCTTTTTCGGCGTTACGATTAGCAAAATTTAATTTAGATGAAGATCAAGCAACGTATTTCAAAGGTTTGGCAACACCATCAAATACCTTATTTATTTTCTCATTATTTTCTATCTATTACAATAATGGACAAATTATAAATCCATCTCTTGATCCGTATTTATTAATTGCCGTTTCTATTGTATTTAGTGTTTTATTAATTGTCGATTTACCATTATTTGCCTTAAAATTTAAAGGATTGAGTTGGGCAGAAAATTATTATAAATATATTTTCTTAATCATTACATTAGGTTTAGTGGCTTGGTTGCAAGTTGCTGCAATTCCGCTAATCATCTTATTGTACATCCTTATCTCAATCATTTTTAGAAAAGAAATTACAAAATGAAATTAACTAAAAATATCTGTTTCTTTGATTTAGAAACAACTGGAACTAATGTTTCAAAAGACCGTATTGTTGAAATCTCTATCGTGAAAGCTTTGACAGACGGTTCAAAAGAAGTAAAAACTTGGAAAGTTAATCCTGGAATTCCAATTCCACCAGAAACAACTTTAATCCACGGAATTTCTGACGAAGATGTTGCCGATGCGCCTTCTTTCAAAGAACTTGCCCCTGCGATTATGGAAATGATTAAAGATTCTGATTTGGCAGGATATAATTCAAATCGTTTTGATATTCCACTTTTAGCAGAAGAATTATTACGTAATGGTTTTGATTTTGATTTATCAAAACATCGTCCAATTGATGTGCAAGTGATTTATCATAAAATGGAACCTCGCAATTTAAGCGCTGCTTATAAGTATTATTGCGATAAAGATTTGATTGATGCACATTCTGCGGAAGCTGATACAATTGCGACTTACGAAGTTTTGATGGCGCAAATCGAGAAATATGACGAGCTTGAAAATGACAATAAATTTTTGAGCGAATTTTCTTCTCAACGCAAAACGGCTGATTTAGCTGGATTTATTCAGTACAATGATAAAGACCAAGAAATTATTTCGTTTGGCAAGTATAAAGGACAAGTTGTGACGGATATCTTTGCGAAAGATCCAGGTTATTATGCGTGGATTCAGAATGCCGATTTTCCTTTATATACAAAGAAAGTTTTTACTCGAATCAAATTACAAAACGGTTTTTAAGCGATGAAAATTATTTGTGTCGGACGAAATTACGTCGAACATGCAAAAGAATTAGATAATCCAATTCCAGAATCGCCTATGTTTTTTATGAAACCAGATTCGGCCATTTTAAGAAAGGGTTTTCCTTTTGTTATTCCAAGTTTTACGAAAGAAGTTCATTTTGAAACGGAAATTGTAATTAAAATTGATCGAGTTGGAAAAATGATTCAACCTCAATTTGCAGATCGTTATTTTTCAGAAATCGGTTTAGGAATTGATTTTACAGCGCGCGATGTACAACAAGAATTGAAAGAAAAGCGTTTTCCTTGGGAAATTGCGAAAGCTTTTGATGGTTCTGCATTTGCTTCTGATTTTCATCCAAAAGAAAATTTTGATTTAGAAAATCTTACATTCAAATTAGATCGAAATGGAGAAAATGTACAAACAGGAAATTCAAAAGATATGATTTTTCATATCAATACCTTAATTGCTGAATGTTCTAAATATTTTACCTTGAAAAAAGGTGATTTAATTTTTACTGGTACACCAGCGGGAGTTTCTAAAATCAATTCAAAAGATACCTTAGAAGGTTATTTGAATGATGAAAAAGTATTCGAAATAAAAGTATTGTAATCATTAAAAAAGAGAAATATATTTTCATTTGTTATTATATTTTATTGTTTTCTTGTAAAAAAGAAAACAATATTGTTACACCTGTAATTCATGAGAATGTAATAACAATGAATTCAATTTCTGATAATTACGATTCGATTACTACTAAAGTGAAGAAACTTGGTGATGAAGAAGCTTATTCAGAATTATTTTATCATTTAAAAGATTCAAATTTTGAAGGTAGAACAGATTCTTTAATGGTTTATTCAAAAATAATGGCAGAAAAATATCACTTTGAAAAAGCTTATATAGATTATTTGGATGCTATAACTGAAAAATATGGAATAGAAAATGATATTGGAAATTATTCAACAATTAACCTTTCAAAATTAAAATCTAAAGAAAAGCATGAAATTATTGATTGGCTTTCTAAAATGGTTGAAAAAGGAATAATTACAGAAAAACAATTTCAAGAAGTTAAAAAATAATAAAAGAGCGAAATTTCGCTCTTTTATTATTTATACCACTACTTTTAATCAGAAATAAAATTAAGAATGGAAGACTATCTAAAAATAGAAGAAAAACTACAAAATGATTTTAATTTATTGAAATCTAAAAAGAATAAAATCAGCAATATCAGGCTTGTTGCATTTATTATTTCGGTTGTATTTTTCTTGCTTTACGTCACGTCGAGCAACAATTTATATTTGATTATTTCTTCTATTTTATTTATAGTTTTCATCGTTTTAGTGGTTAAAACTTCTAAAATTTCTTCGGAACTCAATTATTCAATTCAAGCTTTAGAAATTATTAATCAAATAAAATCTGATGATTCTATCGATCCATTTGTTGAAGATAATTCTCAGTTCAATAATGTTTACAACAAAGATTTAGATATTTTGGAAGGAAATTCAATCTTCAATCGGATCAATAAAACGCAAACTCGAATTGGAAATTTACAGTTGAAACATTTTTTATCGAATTTGATTTTAGACAAATCAGAAATTATTGATAGACAAAATGCATTTACAGAATTGGCTGAAAAAAGAAATTGGATAGTGACATTTTTGACATTTACAAAGCGATTAAACATGAATCAATCTTCAATTTTTGTGTTCGAAAATCGTGTATTCAATACTAATTCAATAAAATTACTTCCACTAATCTTTTCTGTTCTGAATATTTTATGTTTTATCGCTTTAGCAATTATTAGTTTTCCGAAAGAAATTGTTTTTTATTGGATTCTAGGCGCAGTTATTATTTCGAATGCAATTTCCATGTTTTATAAACAACAACTTCGACGAATAGCAGCTTATACGACAATGAAAGCAGATGAATTGGATAATTTATATGAAGTTTTTCGACATATTGAAGAAGAAAAATTTGAATCAAAACTAAATGTTGAAATTCAAAATACATTTGTAAATCCTTTCAAATCATCGGATTTAATCAAGACAATTTCTTCAACAAAAGAAACTTTAGATGCAGCAAATTTCCCGATTTTAGGCTTTGTATTAAATACTTTTTTCTTATGGCGATTACATTATTCGATCAAATTTGAAAATGAAGTTCAAAAAACGGTTCATCAAATCAAACCTTGGTTAGATGAATTGGCGAAATTAGAGGCCTTCGTTTCTTTTGCTATTTTCAATGATAAACATACATCATTTACATATCCCGAAATTGTAGATGAACCTTATGCGTTAAAAATTACGAATGGTTTTCACCTTTTATTAGATGAAAAAACAGTTGTGAAAAATGATTTTGAAACCAATCGTCCAAACAATATTGCGATTATTACAGGTGCAAATATGGCTGGAAAAAGTACTTTTTTGAGAACAGTTGGAACAAATTTGGTTTTGGCAATGAATGGCTCAAAAGTGAGTGCAGAAAAAATGTCATTTTATCCAATGGATTTATTTACAAGTATCAGGACAGTCGATAATCTGTCTTCTGGCGATTCTTATTTCAAAAATGAAATTAATAAATTGAAAATTTTGATTGAACGTTTAGAAAATGATCAACCACAAATCATCATTTTAGATGAGATTTTAAAAGGAACAAATTCAGAAGATAAACTAATTGGTTCGCAAAAATTTTTAGAAAAATTGATTAAATCTCCTACAAAATTGATTGGTTTTATCGCGACTCACGATTTAGAATTAACGAAAATGGAAGGTGAAAACCCGGATCATATTATTAATTATTGTTTCGAATTAAAAAACGTGGACAACAATTATTATTCAGATTATAAATTAAGAAAAGGCACAACCAAAATGATGAATGCCATTTTCTTAATGAAACAATTTAAGATTATTGATTAATCTTAAATTGTTAATTCAAATTCTTTAATAAAATTTGCATCAATCGCATTAAAATCATCTACAATACAATTTGCTTTTGAAATATCTTGTTGTTTCGAATTTGCACTTTTGTAACCTAAACAATACAAATTCGCACGGGAAGCCGCTTCCACTCCGTTTTTACTATCTTCGATAACTATACATTCAGCATGTTTAGATTTAGCCAAATCAGCTGCATATAGAAAAATAGCAGGATCTGGTTTTGACTTCGGAAAGTTTTCGCCAGAAATTTTATGTGTAAAATATTGATTCAACTCAAAACGATTAAAAACTCGATCAATTGTCGATTTTGAAGCCGAGGACGCCAAAATCAGTTCGATTCCATTACTGTATAAATCTTTAATCAAACTCTCAACCCCGTCAATCAAATACAAATCAGGTTTTGTGTCAAAAGCTTCATTAAAGATGGTACGTTTTCTCAAAACCAAATCGTTCACTTCTTCTTTCAGATCAAATTTATCTTTCAGAATTTGATAAACATTCTTTGTCGATTGTCCTGTAAATGTAGCAAATAATTCTTCCGTAACTGGAATATTCAGTTCTTTATAATGTTCGAAATAAGCATATTTATGTACTGGTTCTGTATCGACGATTACGCCGTCCATATCGAAAATTACAGTTTTAATCATTATTGTTTTGTTTCTACAAAATTAACTTTTTTAAGAGAATAATGTAAAAGTTTAAACTTTAGAATGATTTTAAATTAACCAAATATCTTACTCATACAAAGCAATATATATAATTATTATTCGATTAAAAATGTTAAAACTTAACATTAAGATAACATTTGCACGCTTTTTGTAAAATAGATGGTATAACAAAGTTAAAAACTGAAAATTTAATAAAAATGAAAAAAGTATTATTAGTTGCTGTAATGGCATTAGGAATTTCTCAAGTAAATGCTCAAAACTATAAAAATGCTTTAGGTGTTGTTGTAGATTTAGGAGATGGAGAAACATTAGTAGGTCCACAATTCAAACACTCTTTTGATGGTAAAAACGCTGGTAATGTACAGGTGATGTTTGGAGATCATGTTACTGTTTTAGGTGCAGATTATACATATAATCAACCTTTTTCTGGTACAAATGGCTTAGGATGGTATGTAGGGGTTGGACCTCAATTAACTTTTGTAGATAAAGGATATTATGAAGATAAAACAATATTTGGTATTCGTCCACAAGCAGGTTTAGAATATAAAATTCCATCTGCTCCTTTGGCTTTACATTTTGATTGGAAGCCTGATTGGAGATTATCAAATGATTCAGATTTTGAAGCTGGTCGTTTTTCTTTAGGATTTAAATATACATTTAACTAATCTAAAGTTAGAAATAATATGAGCCACTCGTTTTGAGTGGCTTTTTTTTATAAGTAAAATCATAAAACATTGGCTTAAATTAATTTTATTCCTATAAATTAATCGCTATTTTTGAAAGATTTTGGATTTTATCTAAGACCAATTATAGATTAGCACTATTATTTGATTATTCAAGATATAATTCCGAATTTTAACTTAGTATTAGATTTAATAACATTTATAAAAGATGAAACAATTAATTGGGACAGGAGTTGCTTTGGTTACGCCTTTTCAACAAGATGGTACCGTAGATTATACTGCATTAGAAAATTTAGTAAACTATAGTATCGATGGCGGTGTTGAGTATTTAGTTATTTTAGGAACTACTGCAGAAGCAGCAACACTTACAAAAGATGAAAAGAAACAGGTAATCGAAACAATAAAGAAGGCGAATGCTAATCGTGTTCCGATGGTTTTGGGTATTGGAGGTAACAATACGGCAGAAGTTATTAATGGATATCAAGAAACAGATTTGAGTGATTATATCGCAGTTCTTACGGTTTCTCCTTATTATAATAAACCAAATCAAGAAGGGATTTATCAACATTATAAAGCGATTGCAGAAAGTACAGACGCCAACATTATTTTGTATAATGTTCCTGGTAGAACGGGTTCTAATATCTCAGCAGATACAACAATTCGTTTAGCAAATGAATTCAAAAATATTGTTGCGATTAAAGAAGCTTCACCAGATTTCTTACAATCAACAGATATTATCCGTAAAAATACACGCGAAGATTTCAATATTATTTCTGGTGATGATGAATTCGCTGTTCCAATGACTTTAGCTGGAGGTTCTGGTGTTATTTCTGTTATTGGACAAGGTGTTCCAACTGTTTTTACAGATATGATTCGCAAAGCAATCAACAAAGAAGTTGTTGCTGCTTACGAAGGTCATTACAAAGTTGTAGAAATTACACGTGCTATCTTCGAGGAAGGAAATCCTTGCGGAATAAAAGCTGTTTTAGATAAAAAAGGAGTTTGTAAACCATTTACAAGATTACCTTTAGTTCCAGCATCAGCTAATTTGACAACAAAAATTAACCAATTATTATCAAACATCTAAAAAAATAAAGCTATGATAAAAGATACAATATTAGACGCATTAAACAAACAAATCAAATTAGAAGGAGATTCTTCTCAATTATATTTAGCTATGGCTTCTTGGGCTGAAGTGAAAGGTTTAGAAGGAACTGCAAATTTCTTGTACTCGCATGCAGACGAAGAACGTATGCATATGTTAAAATTAATTAAATTTATTAACGAAAGAGGCGGAAAAGCGTTTGTTCCACAAATTGAAGAACCAAAACAAGATTTCACAACATTGAAAGAAGTTTTTACTGCAATTTTAAACCACGAATGCTTTGTTTCTGAATCAATTAACGAAATTGTAGGCTTAACATTAGAAGAAAGAGATTATTCAACTCACAATTTCTTGCAATGGTATGTTTCTGAGCAAATTGAAGAAGAAAAATTAGCAAGAAATATCTTAGATAAGCTAGAAATGATTGGATCTGACAAAGGAGGTTTATATCTATTTGATCGTGATATAGTTACATTAAGTACAGACACAACAGCGGAATAAATCAAAACTTTGAGATTTTATTAAGAGGATAAGAAAAAAATATTTTATACTTTAGTCCTCAAATTTTATTAAATTTGCAGAATGTTTAAAAAACTAAGCTTAGTAGTTTTAATTGGCGCTTCTTTAGTGTCTTGTAACAAGACCTATAACAAAGCGATGAAAAGTACGGATAAAGACGAAATCTTTACATTGGCTACACAATTGTATCAAGATGGTAAATATGATTTGGCAAACGAATTGTATGAAAAAATTTCTACATCATTTGTAGGAACAGAAAAATCTGCGGACATTGCCTATAATATGGCACAAGGTAACTTTAACGAAAAAAGTTTCCGTTTAGCAGGACATCAATTCAAAAGCTTTGCAGGAGCTTATCCTATGGATAGCCGTGCAGAAGAAGCTTTATTCAAATCGGCATTTTCTTATTACAAAGATTCGCCAAAATATGACTTGGATCAAACAAGTACGTACACAGCAATCAGTGAGTTACAAGGATTTATCAATTCGTATCCAGAATCAGCACACGTTGCAGAAGCGAATAATTATATTACAGAACTTAGACAAAAATTAGAATTAAAGTCTTTCGAAATTTCTAAAGTTTATTACAAAACAATGAAATATAAGGCTGCTGGAGTTTCTTTTGACAATATGGTTGATGAATATCCAGATTCTAAATTTCGTGAAGAAGCAATGATGTATTCATTACGTTCTAAAACAGAATTGGCGTTAAATTTCTCTCGTATCGAGAACAAAGATTTACGTTTACAAGATGCCAGAACGCAATATCTTTTGTTAACAAGATATTATCCGCAAACAAAATTTAAAGCAGAAGCTGATAAATTGATGGAGAAAATCGACAAAGATATGGTTGAGACTAAAAAACAATTAGCTGATATAGAAGTAGCTAAAAAGAAATTTGAAGCTGATCAAGCTGAATTAAGCAAAGAGCAAAATAATAAATAATAGTAAAATATATAAAATTCTTTCATTATGAATTTCAAGGATATCGGTGCAGCACCAACAACACAAACTTATGATCGTAATAAAATCGATGAGAAAACAGGAAACTTATACGAATCGATTGTAATTATGGGTAAAAGAGCAGAACAAATTAACCAAGAAATGAAAACTGAATTAATTCAGAAATTGGATGAGTTTGCTGCACATACAGATTCTTTAGAAGAAGTTTTTGAAAACAGAGAGCAAATCGAAGTTTCAAAATTCTACGAAAGATTACCAAAACCGACTTCTATTGCGGTTAAGGAATGGTTAGACAATGACGTATATTACAGAAATCCAAATGAGGATAAATAATGTCTGTTTTACATAGTAAAAAAATTCTTTTGGCAGTTTCTGCCGGAATAGCGGCCTACAAAGCCGCTTTTCTTGTTAGAGGGCTTATCAAAAAAGGAGCAGATGTCAAAGTTATTATGACACCAGAAGCTCAAAACTTCGTTACCCCACTTACACTTTCCACGCTTTCCAAACATCCAGTTGAATGGGAGTTTTTTGGCGATAAAGGTGATTGGAATAATCATGTAGAATATGCACTTTGGGCAGATTATATGATTATTGCACCTTGTACAGCAAATACACTTTCTCATATGGCAGATGGAACGTGTGATAATTTGGTTTTAGCTACTTATCTTTCGGCTAAATGTCCTGTATATTTTGCTCCAGCAATGGATTTGGATATGTACAAACATCCATCAACTTTAGAAAATATTGCTAAATTAGAATCTTTCGGAAATATTTGTATTCCTGCCGAAGCTGGTGAATTAGCAAGTGGATTGGTTGGAGAAGGCAGAATGGCTGAACCTGAAAACATTATTGCGTTTTTGGAAAGTACAATCGAAGCTACTCTCCCACTTCATGGAAAAAAAGTAGTGGTTTCTGCTGGTCCTACATACGAAAACTTAGATCCTGTTCGTTTTATAGGTAATTATTCTTCGGGAAAAATGGGATTCGAGATTGCGAAAGCTGCTGCTAATTTGGGTGCAAAAGTTACCTTGGTCAGTGGTCCAAGTCACGAATCTGTTACCGGTTTTCCTATCGATCGAATAAATGTTGTTTCTGCTCGTGATATGTACGAAGCGATGCATGCTAATTTTGCTGATGCTGATGTTGTTGTAATGTCGGCGGCTGTTGCAGATTATCGTCCAAAAGAAATGGCTGAGCAAAAAATTAAGAAAGAAAACGATGATAATTTAATTATCGAATTGGTAAAAAATCCTGATATTCTAAAATCGTTAGGCGAAATCAAAACACATCAATTATTGGTTGGTTTTGCATTAGAAACGAATAACGAAGAAGAATATGCAAAGAAAAAATTAGCCAAAAAGAATCTTGATTTTATTGTTCTTAATTCGATGCAAGATAAAGAAGCTGGTTTTCAGAAGAATACAAACAAAATTACAATTATTGACAAAGATTTATCGATGCAACAATTTGATGCTAAATCAAAAACAGATGTCGCAAAAGATATTTTGAATGTCATTTTAAATAAGTTATAAAATTTATTATGAAGAAATTAGCCTCAATTTTCTTTTCGTCGTGTTTAGCTATTTCGGTTTTCTCGCAAAATATTATTGCAGATGTAAAAGTCGATTATTCTCAAGTTCAAGGATCTAATACACAGGTTTATCAAACTTTAGAAAGATCATTAAAAACGTTTATTAATTCAACAAAATGGACGAATGATCGTTTAAAAACATACGAAAGAATTGAAGCTAGTTTCGTCATTAATATAATTGAACGTGAAGGAAACAGAATGAAAGGTACAATTTTAGTACAATCTCGTCGTCCTGTTTTCAACTCAACCTACTACACGCCTGTTCTTAATTTATCTGACGATAATTTTACGTTTCAATACCAAGAATCTGAAGAATTAATTTTCAATGATCGTAAATTCAGTGGAAAAAATTTGACAGATGTATTGACGTATTACATTTATTTAGTTTTGGGATATGATGCAGATACGTTTGCGAAAGAAGGCGGAACAGAGTATTTTAAAATGGCGAAGAAAATTGCAGATTTCGGTCAAGCGAATAATAATTTCTCTGGTTGGAGCGAATTAGATGGAATAAAATCGCGTACAGCCTTAATTAACAATATTCTAAAATCGGATAATTCTACACTTCGAAATATCATCTATCAATATCATAGAAACGGTTTAGACATTATGTCTGAGAACGAAGTTCGTGGTAAAAATGCGATCGGAAATACATTATTGCAATTAGAATTTTACCAAAGAGGAAATTATTCACAATTTTATCCTTTAGAACTTTTCTTAACAGCAAAAAATAGCGAAATTAGTCAAGTATTTTCAGGCGGACAGGTTTCTACGGTGAATATTGAGAAACTGAAAGGAATTTTAAATTCAATCGCGCCAAAATACAATGACAATTATTGGAATAAATTGAAAAAGTAAATGTTAAAAACTCTTCGCGTTAATAATTTTGCCATTATCGATCAATTAGAGATTGATTTTCATCAAGGTATGACCACAATTACTGGTGAAACTGGTGCTGGAAAATCGATTTTGTTAGGTGCTTTAAAATTAGTTTTAGGCGAACGTGCTGATTTAAAAGCCTTGAAAAATATTGATGAAAAATGTATTATCGAAGCTGTTTTTGAGATTAAAAATCTTGAATTAAATGATTTTTTCGAAGAAAATGATTTGGATTATGAAGACGAATCTATTCTGAGAAGAGAATTATTACCTTCTGGAAAATCGCGTGCTTTTATCAATGATACACCTGTTAAAGTCTCTATTTTACAGGAATTATCAGAATTATTGATTGATATTCATTCTCAATTTAATACCCCTAAAATCTTTGAAGCTGATTTTCAACTTTCGATGTTAGATATTTATGGAGAAAATAAAGACTTATTGAAAGAATATAAGAAAGATTTTAACCACTATATTTCAACAAAGAAAAAGATAAAAGACGCTCAAAATTCGTTAGAAAATCAATCGCAAGATTTAGAATATAAATTGCATTTGTGGGAAGAATTGAACAATGCTTCGCTAAAAAATGAGGAATTAGAACATTTGGAAATCGAGATAAAATCTTTGTCAAACGTAGAAGAAATTATTTCGACTTTGAATGAAACTTACCAATTTTTGGAACATCCAGAGATGGGAATCATTTCTCAATTGAATGAAGCAAGCAATAAATTGAATAAAATTTCGGATTATAATTCGCAATACAATTCTATTTACGAACGATTAATTTCTTCTAAAATAGAATTGCAAGATATTTCTGGTGAAATGAGTAGTTTGATAGATTCGACTGAAATTAATCCTGAAAGATTACAAGAAATTACAGATCGTTACGATTTGATTCATAAATTATTGCGTAAACATAATGTGATTTCTGTTGAAGAATTAATTGCAAAACGTGACGAATTAGAAAGTCAAACTTCTGGTTTTGATAATTTGAGTGATTTAATTATTCACTTAAATAAAGAATTGAATTCAATTTCAGAAAAACTTGAAAAACAAGTAATTAAAATTAGAAAAAATAGAATTTCTTCTATCGAAATTATCCGAAAAAATATCTTGAATACGTTGTCACAATTGGGAATGGAAAATTCTCAATTAACCATTCAATTAAACGAAACAACAGATTTTACAGCAACTGGAAAAGATGAAGTTTTGTTTCTATTCTCAGCAAACAAAGGAATGGAACCGCGTATTTTTGAAAAATCTGTTTCTGGTGGAGAACGGTCTCGATTGATGTTAGCGATTAAAAAATTATTGGCAACTCATCAACATTTACCAACGTTGATTTTAGATGAAATAGATACAGGAATTTCTGGAAAAGTTGCAAATGAAACAGGAAAAGTAATGCAAACAATGGCAGAAAATATGCAGCTTTTAGTGATTACGCATTTGCCACAAGTCGCTTCAAAAGGAAATTATCAGCTAAAAGTTTACAAAGAAGTCGTAAACGAAACAACGCAAACAAACGTTATTGAATTATCTCAACAACAACGTTTAGAAGAAATTGCACAAATGATTTCTGGTTCAGAATTGACAGATGCAGCAATCAATCAAGCAAAAGAATTAATGAATTTGAATTAAAATTCTTAAATTATATAAAATCAAAAAAGCTCGAGAAAATTCTCGAGCTTTTGTTTTATATGATTCCGAAATTATTTTGTTAATCTTTCTAACGAATATTCAATCATTGCATCAACAGCTTTGTAAGAATCGGCACTAAATTCACCTAAAATTCTATTTGCAACAATTGCATTTATCGACAATGCTTCATGTCCCATCATCGCTGATAATCCATAAATTGCAGAAGTTTCCATCTCGAAATTAGAGATTCTTAAACCTTCGTAATTAAAAGTTGTTAAACGCTCATTAATATCGGCTGGATTTGGTTGTAATCTCAAATAACGTCCCTGAGGTCCGTAAAAACCACAAGCTGTAGCCGTTACTCCTTGAATTGTTTTTTCAGAAGCTAATTTATCTAATAACAAATCAGATCCTTTTACTAAATATGGACGCGCTTTATTCGGCGACCAATCAACATGTTTGATAAAAGCATCTTCTACCTCTTTATTCATTATCGCTTCGCTCCCAACATAATAATGCAAAAGTCCATCTAAACCTAAACCGTGAGAACCAATAACGAAACTATCAACAGGAATATCCGCTTGCAAAGCTCCAGAAGTTCCCATACGAACAAATGATAATTTTCTGAAATCTTTTTTGATCTCACCAGTTTCCAAATCGATGTTAGCCAAAGCGTCTAACTCAGATAAAACAATATCAATATTATCCGTTCCCATACCAGTCGAAATAACTGTTAAACGTTTACCATTCAACGTTCCTGTATGCGTCACAATTTCTCTTTTGCTTGCTGTCTGCTCGATTGTATCAAAATGTCTTGAAACTTTTTCGACACGATTTGGATCACCAACAGTTATAATAGTATCTGCTAAATGCTCTGGTCTTATATTACAATGGTAAACACTTCCGTCTGCATTTAAAACTAATTCTGATGCTGCTTTACTCATGATTTTATAATTAAAAATAAGAGAACAATATACAATTTTTATCAGTAATAATTGTAAAGAAATTATTAACCACCTACTCTTTTCACTTTAAATCCTTTATCTTTCAGGAAAGCCATAATCTTATCGCGATAATCTCCTTGAATGATGATTTGTTCGTCTTTAAAACTACCTCCAACACCCAAAAATTGCTTAATTTCTTTTGCTAAAAGTTTGAAATCTTCTGTTTCTCCTTCGTAACCTTCTATAATTGTATTTATTTTCCCTTTTCGTTTCTCAAACTTACAAATCAATGGTTCTTTCTGAATCCATAACTCATGTTGTTCTTCATTTGATACTTCTTCTGGCTCAGGTATATGATCAGGAAAAAGATTTTTTAATTGATCTTGTAAATCCATAGTATTTGATGTAATCTTTGTAATAAATGGCGTTTTAAATTGGAATTCGTCCATTTGTACCATTATAATTACAAAGATAAAATTTTTATTGCAGTTGTTTTATAAACCAATTTGGAACTTTATCCGAAACTATTTCAAGTTCATTTCTCTTAACTTGTGCAAATAATCTCATTTCTTGAGTTGAATTATCAAAAATATAGCCTTTATCTACAATTTTTAAAGCTGGAAATAAATTCATTAAAGTAGAATGATATCGTTTAATCACCTTTTCATCTGGTACAGCGTGACCACCTTTTTCTACTCTATTTTCAATTCGAGAAATATTAATCAAAGGATCTTCAATACAGACAAAATACATATATGTTTTGAAACCACGATTTTTAGCATCCACTATTTCATCAATTTTAGAAGGATGACTCATTACCGTTTCAAATGAATAAGATTTACCTTTAATCAATAAGTGTTTTCGAATAAATGAAGTAATAAAAGACGCTTCGTAACTATGTGTAGATTTAGATTTATCAACCAAAACATTATTTCGAAACTGCACATCAATTGCTTTTCCTTCGTTATTTGCTTTTTCGAATAATGAAACTGAAGCAGGTTCAGTTTTAAAATCTTCAAAATCTTTTTCGGTAAGTTTTAGTTCATATCGATCCAAATCAATAAAACCTTTTAAAGAAATTTCTTTCTCAATCAAATCTGAATTAATAAAATATCCAGCATTAAATTTTGATGAGATTGAATCGAATAAAGTAGACTTTCCAGATCCATTTGGACCAGCAAAAACGCGTAAACGTTTTATTTTAGACATAATTTAGCTCCTTTTTTCAATTCAGCTGGAACTTTTATTCGATCTATTGTTTTAATCACCTTAATTTCTCCATTAGGTTTTCTCTCGATGATTCGATTTCCTTGAACATATTGAACTGATAAATCTAATGCTTCTGAAACTCTAATTGCAGCTTGCGATGCAGATTTAGCTAAACGATTTAACGCTCCTGCTTCTTCTAATTTTAGTATATCTGATTCTTTGTTCATAATAATAGAAATTAAATTAACAATAATTATTCATCAATAAATGTACGCAAATTTAGTGAAACCATTGTAATAATAAAAGCTTGACTTCATTCAAAAGCCTAATCTTTTGAATCTAAATTATATAATTTTTATTAATAGTTATTTGATTAATTTATTCCTAACAGATTAACAATAATCGATATTCATCTTTATTTTCTTTCGGCGCGCGATGTACACAAGGCAAAACTTTTTGTTCTGGATGATCAACTGCCAATCGCCAAAGATCCCCTAATCCTAAATTAATTGGGTCTACACCTGGACGAATTAGATAATGCAAATCAAAGAAATATTCCTTCAAAAAATCTTCAAAACCATCAATGTGTCCATCATATAATTCGAATAGTTTTTCTCTAATTTCTGGAATCAAAATTTTTTGTTCCACATCTTCATTTGCTACAATATCACTGGAAGCGCCATAGTAAGTGCACAAAAAAGTATCCGTAGGAATTGGCGAACGATCAACGTGAAATGAATAAACATCTGTCGAAATAAAATCAAATTCAGTATCGCGTTCGTAACATTTCAGTAAGTTTAAAGTTGGCGAAGCGCCAAAATCAGTTAATTGTTGTAAATCATTGATCAAAATATTTCTCGCTTTAATTCCTTCATTAGATAAATCTAAATCATTCAAATCATCAATAGAAATAACAGTAATATCATCTTTTAAAATCAATTGATTCACAATTTCCTCAAAATCACCTTCTAAATTTCGCCGCCAATTTATCGCATTATTTTTCCCAGAAAAAGCTGTATGTACAAGTTCATCAAACGAAGAAACGACAAGAACTTGTTGTTGATTAGAATTATTTTGAGTAATCATATAGCTGCAAAATTACTATTTATCAAAAAATAATTCAGCCTAAAAATTAAATTATTCCGAATGTAAATTCTCCGTTGCAAAAGTTGTATTTTTACCAAAGATTAAAAGACAATGGAAAAAGAAATTATCACCAAAACATTTACATATAAAGGCCACACCAAAACTTTTAGTGCAGAAGTGCAACCTTTACCACCTTTCAACCCAGAAACGATGGATCGCGTGAAATATGAAGAAACCAAAGAAGCACATTATATGCTTGCCGAAGCGGAAGTTTATAACCAGAAAACAGAATGGTTTTTTAAAATTGAACAAGAATTGCAAAAATAATGAAACGACACTTACGCTAAGTGTCGTTTTTTGTTTAAGTTTAATCCACAAAATTAGAACATGAAACAAATTACTCTAACATTATTTACACTTATTACGCTTTCGGCTTGTACTTCTAGCAAAACGGTTTTTCATAAAAAATGGACAACGAAACAGGCACCAGAAAATTTTGTTGCTCGATTTGAAACAACAAAAGGAAATATTGATATCGAAGTTGAAAGAAAATTATCGCCAAAAGCTGTTGATCGTTTTTATCAATTGGTTAAATACAATTTTTTCGAAGATGGAACTTTTTATCGTGTTGTTCCGAACTTTGTCGCCCAATTTGGAAATACAGACACAATTGTTTCTAATCAATGGAAAAAGTTTATTGTAGAAGATGAACCTGTTATTGCTGGAAATAATAAAGGAGCTTTGAGTTTTGCGCGCGCAGGAAAAAACACAAGAGATTTGGATTTGTTTATTAATCTGAAAGATAATCATCGTTTGGATACAATCAATTCCAATGATGTAGTAGGTTTTCCAAGTTTTGGAAAAGTGGTGAACGGAATGAATGTTGTAGAAAGTTTGTATGATGGTTACGCTGGACAAACAATGGAAGATGAAGAAATTTTTAACAGCACAAAATTAATGCGCGAAAGATATCCAAAGCTTGACAGAATATTGAATGCAAAAATCATTAAACTGAAAAAGAAAAACAAGTAAAACAATGTAACATAAAGTTTTAACATGACACAAAAATCAATTTAAATGTTTTGGCATGTACTTTGTAATACATAATACGTTTTTAAAACATATTTTGTGAAATGAAAAAATCAAAATTCTTTAAAGTCGCTGGAGAAGCAGCAATGGCAGCTCAAAAAGACAAATCTTTTTTTGAAAAAGTAAAGGCTTTTTTCAATATGTTAGGTGATTACAAAAAAGGAAGTTATAAACCTGACAACATGAATTTATTTCTTGGATTTGTAGCAACTTTATACATTATTTCTCCTATTGATATTATTCCAGAAGCGCTATTTGGACCTTTTGGTTTGATAGATGATTTTGGGATTTTACTTTTTGGAATGAAATATTTCAACAAAGAAATTATTAAATATCTTGCATGGAGAGATACGCAAAGAGCCTATGCAAATGTTGAAGATGCAAAAATTATTGATTAGCAATAAATTAAATAGCTATAAAAAATCCGATTGAATTTTCAGTCGGATTTTTTATTTTTAGATTATTCAAAAAATGCTCTCTTTCTCATAAATAAAATTTATTATCTGACGATTATTCATTAGATTTGAGCAATACAATACTAAAAACTAAAACACCTGAATAATGGTAATTATTAATAATTTCGATGAATACAAAGCTTTCGAAGGTAAAGAAATCGGTAAATCTGACTGGCATATAATAAATCAAGAACAAATCAATCGCTTTGCTGATGCAACTTTAGATCATCAATGGATTCATACAGATCCTGAAAAAGCAGCTAACGA
>NZ_DKSQ01000086.1:91630-92142 GCF_002472765.1 Empedobacter sp. UBA7252 | reverse complement strand
ATTTGAATCAATCAATATAAATGAATCTATTTCATTAAAAAATAGAATTATCATGTCGCCAATGTGTCAATATTCTTCGGAAGATGGCTTTCCAAATGATTGGCATTTTCAGCATTATGTTTCGCGTGCAGTTGGCAATGTTTCGGCGATTATACAAGAAGCAACCGCGGTTATTGCAGATGGTCGAATTTCGTATGGCGATTTAGGAATTTGGAAAGATGAACATATCGAAGCGTATCAAAAATTAACTTCCGAAATTAAAAAATACAATTGTGTTCCTGGAATTCAGTTAGCGCATGCAGGACGAAAAGCAAGTACAGAAAAGCCTTGGTTGGGACACAATCAAATAAAATCTGACGAAAAAAATGGTTGGAAAACGGTTTCGAGTTCTAGTTTACCTTTTAATGAATTGGATGAAACCCCACATGAATTATCAGTTTCAGAAATTGAAAATATTGTAAAAGAATGGGGAAAAGCTACAGAGCGTGCTATAAAATCTGGTTTTGAAATTT
>NZ_DKSQ01000086.1:4182-91495 GCF_002472765.1 Empedobacter sp. UBA7252 | reverse complement strand
ATTTTAGAAATTCATGGCGCGCATGGTTATTTGGTTCATCAGTTTTTGTCACCTTTAATTAATAATAGAACAGATGAATATGGTGGAAGTTTCGAAAATAGAATTCGTTTTGTGTTGGAAATTGTTGCTGAAATGCAAAAATATATTACAACTCAATCGCTTTGGGTTCGTTTGTCAGCTTCGGATTGGGCAGAAAATGGTTGGAATTTAGAAGAAACAATTGAATTGTGTAAAATTTTAAAACAAAATGGAGTAGAAGTGATTGATGTTTCGTCTGGAGGAGGAGTGAGTCATCAAAAGATTGATGTCAAAAAAAATTATCAAGTTCCATTCGCAAATGAAATTAAAAACCAAGTCGAAATCATTACTGGAGCTGTTGGATTAATTTTTGAGCCAAAACAAGCCGAAGAAATTCTTCAAAATGAAGAAGCAGATTTAATCTTTTTAGGAAGAGAATTATTACGCGATCCATATTTTGCATTACGTGCTGCAAAAGAGTTAGAAGAAGATATAAAGTGGTTGCCACAATATGAAAGAGCAAAAAATAATCATTACGCATAAATTATGTTAGCATTAAAAAAAATCCATCATATTGCAATCATTTGTTCGGATTATCAAAAATCAAAACATTTTTACACAGAAATTTTAGGATTCGAAATTGTGCAAGAAGTTTACCGAAAAGAACGTGATTCTTATAAATTAGATTTAGCTTTGCAAAATTATTACTGCATCGAATTATTTTCTTTTCCTAATCCACCAAAACGTGTTTCTCGACCAGAAGCTTCTGGATTGAGACATATTGCTTTTGCTGTGGAAAATATAGAAAATGAAGTAGAAAAATTAACGCAGTTGAATGTGATGGTAGAGCCAATTCGTGTGGATGAATACACGCAAAAGAAGTTTACTTTTTTTGAAGATCCCGACGGTTTGCCGATAGAATTATACGAAGAATAGAAGAATAAATGGTAAAAAAGAGTTTACTTGCCTTAGCAATGGGAGGTTTAGCCATCGGAATGACGGAATTTTCGATGATGGGAGTTTTAGAAGATTTTGCAAAAGATTTGAATATTTCAATTCCAACAGCAGGGAATTTTATATCAATGTATGCAATGGGCGTAATGGTTGGAGCTCCAACATTGATCATGGCTACAAGTAAATATTCGCCTAAAAAAGTATTAATCTTTTTTATGTTATTGTTTACCATTTTTAACTCACTTTTTGTTATCGCACCAAGTTATAATACCTTATTAATTGCTCGTTTTATGTCTGGTTTACCTCATGGAGCATTCTTCGGTGTAGGATCTGTTGTGGCAGCACAATTAGCAACAAAAGGAAAAGAAGCGCAAGCTATTTCGATTATGTTTGCGGGATTAACGTTTGCGAATTTAGTCGGAGTTCCATTAGGGACGAAATTAGGACAAGTTTTTTCGTGGCGATTAACGTTTGGGATTATAGCAAGTTTAGGATTAATCACAATGTTAGCGATTTCGCTTTGGGTTCCAAATCTTAAAAATACAAACAAAGGAAGTTTAGTAGAGCAATTAAGTTTCTTCAAAAAATGGGAAGCTTGGGTATTAATTGTGATGATTTCTATCGGAACTTCAGGATTATTTGCGTGGATAAGTTACATTTCTCCATTAATGACAAATGTGGCAGATTTACCCAAAACAAAAGTTCCAATTATTATGACCTTGATTGGTCTAGGAATGTTTGTAGGTAATTTTATAGGTGGAAAATTGGCAGATACCATGTCGCCAAATAAAGCTGCAATTATCTCATTTGCTTCGATGGCGATTTGTTTAGTGATTGTTTATTTCACTTCTCACATACAAATAATGGCTTATATTATGTCGTTTATTACGGGATTAATTGCGTTTACAATTGGTTCGCCAATTCAAATGATGTTGATTAATAACGGAAAAGGATCCGAAACTTTAGCCGCAGCAGCTGGTCAAGCAAGTTTTAATATCGGAAATGCTTTAGGTGCATTTTTAGGAGGAATTCCGATTGCAATGGGGTTAGGATTTAATTCGCAATTGTGGGTTGGCTTTATTATGGCTTCGGTAGGATCAATAATTGCAGCAATCTTTTTACAATTAAAATCGAAAAGAGTTTAAAAATATTACTTCAATCATAATCAAAGGATGTTCTACGGAGCATCCTTTTTTAGTTTATATTTGTAACAAATTAAACTCAAATGAATCATTACAAAGCTCTTATTATAGATGATGAACACTTTGCTCAACAAGGGTTAAAGAAAATTATTCAACATGCTTTGCCAGATTTTTTTGTTTCCATTGATACTGCAAATTCTGTAAAAGAAGGCGTTGAAAAAATTAAGGAAAATCAACCAGATATCGTTTTTTTGGATATTCACATGCCAGAGGAATTTGGGTTTAAATTATTTGATTATTTCGATGATATTACGTTTGATGTCATTTTCACAACAGCTCATTCAGACTATATTTTAGAAGCTGTAAATCAATGGGGATGTTTGGGTTATTTGATGAAACCTATTTCAATTTCTGATCTTAAAGTATTATTGAATCGTTTTGTAGAGCGTCAAAATCAAACAAAAATAACGAAAGAGATTATTAATATTGCAGATGATTTTGAAGATGAAGTAGAAACTGATAATCTGAAAGACGTTTTCAAAAATGAGCATGGAATTATATTTATTCCATCTATAACAGAGGTTTTGGTACTGAAAATTGAAAATATTATTTACTGTAAAGCAGATGATAGTTATTGTACAATTTTTACTGAAAAAGAGGCGTACATGGTAACTAAAACGCTGAAAGAGGTAGAAAATTTAATTGATCAAACCAATTTTTTCCGTGTCAATAGATCGTATTTGGTTAATATTAATTTTGCTAAAAAATTTGATAAACGAAACAATTTATTGATTCTGAATTGTCATCCAAAAGATGGTGAATCAAATCTTCCTGTAACTTCTTTGGGGTATAAAATTTTATCGAATGTGGTTGCGTAACTTCATTTTTTTACTTGTTTTATTTCATTGCTCTCATCAACTTTCTGCGCAATATGTTCTGACAAAACAATACACGTACGAAAATGGCTTGCCTGCCAATGAGATTTTGAGTGTTTACAAAGATTCTCGTAAAATCTTGTGGGTTGGAACTCGTTTTGGCGTATTTGTGAAAGACATGGACAATTTCAAAATGATGAAACGCTTCGAGAAAGTACAATACAATAATGTTTGGACAATAATAGAAGATAAGCAATATAATGTTTGGTTCGGAAGTTACGGACAAGGGATATTGAAATTTACTGGTCAACGTTTTGAACAAATTAATACAGCGAAAGGATTAGTTTCGGATCGTGTTCGAAATTTATTTTATTTAGATGATTTAATATATGTTGCTGCGCAAGGTGGCGTTTCGATTATTGATACAAAATCAAAGAAAATTTATAATCCTTCTTTTGAAAAAAATAACAATATTGTGTTCGAAGCGGTATCTTTTTTCGAATATCAAAACAAGGTTTATGTTGCAACAATAGATCATGGTGTTTATGAAGTTCATCGCGATAAGTTGAAGTTGGTCAATCCTTTCAATCGAATTAATTATAGTTTTTTGAATAATAATGATTTGTATTTGTCATCTTCTAAAGGTCTTAATATCATTTCGATAAACGATTTTTTGAATAAAAAATTGAATTTTAAAACCTACGATTTTCCAGTTTTTAGAAATCACAACATTTCAGATAAACGTCATTCTCTTTTATTAGCTGGTTACGAAACGGGTGCAGGAAATGGAATGGTTGCCGAATTAAAGGACAATAAAATAACAGATCAAACAGAAAATTTTAAAATCACTTCGGATTATCCATATCGAGTTTTTAGTAGTAAAACGGATGATTTAATTTATGTTGGAAGTGCTGATAAAGGACTTTTTGAAGTTCATTTTAATCATTTTTTAGATTTTTCAACGATTGATAATAAAAGAGTCATTGAAATTCTAAAAGTTGCGAATACACAATATTTTTTAACACCAGAAGGACTTTATTTTCAAGAGAATAATGTATTCAATAAGCAGATAAAGAGAAATGCTTTTTATCAATATATGCTTCGAAATAAGTCAAAATTCAAAGATTTTTTAAGTCAATCAAATAAAGATTTTTATGAAATTGATTTTGATTTGAAAGAAAAAAATCTTCGTTTTTATAAAATGATTATTCGTCATAATTCGTTTATTATAGCAACTAATTTAGGACTTTTCGAGTTAGATTTTAATGGAGAATTCAAAGATTATTTACCTAATCGAACAAGTCAATTTACATATTTTAATAATCAATTTATTCAGACAAATCCTTTTGGAGGAATTTTGGTTTTTGATGATCTGAATAATCTAAAATATCACGCATATTCAGCTACGCAAGCGAATGTTCCGAAAGATGTTGTTTCGATTTGTCAAAATAAAAAAGCTGTATTTTTTGGTTCTTCTTTGGATGGATTATTCAAGTATGAAAATGGAAATTTTATTTCTTATTTGCAAAATAATCAGTTTAATGAATCTAAAATTAAAATGATAAAATGCGTTGGAGATAATCAGTTGTTGGTTGCAACAGAATTTGCGAAAGTCTATATTTTAGAGGTAAAAGGAGATGAATTAATCACAAAAAAAGTAATCAATATTCGTGAAATTGGCGGGGAAAATATCAGTTCAATTGACATTTTTGGGAACTCAATTCTGATTGGAACCAATCGTAATTTACTCGTTTTCAATAATGGTAAAACATATATGATTGGTAATGAACAAGGTTTTGTAAATAAGGATATACATTCGTCTATTTTTGACGGAAAAACGGCTACAATTGGTGTTGAAAATGGATATTATAAGTTAAATCTTGAGAATTTATTAAAGCAAAAAAATCAGTCGAAAGAGATTATAATTACAAGTTTTAAAATTAATGATCAATCTTTTGGAATAGATAAATTTATGTGGTTTGATTTGATTGATAAAGATTTGAATTTAAAGAATAATGAGAATAATATTACATTAAATTTTGCTGTGGTTGATGCTAATTTTGCTCAAAGTTATAAGTACAGATATCGTGTAAATCCTGATGAAAAGTGGAACGAGTATTTTTATAACCCATCTATTTATTTGCGGAATATACCATATGGTAAATATCGTGTTCAATTAGAAATAACGGATACAAGCAATGGACAAAAACAAATTATTGATTTGGTTTCGTTGAATGTTGACGAACCTTTTTACTTGAATATTTATTTTATTTTGTTGTCAGTCTTAACTTTAGGATTGATTATTTATCGTTATAATACAAATAAAATCAAGACGTTAAATAAATTTAATCAATTAAAAATTAGTCAATTAAATGAAAAAAATACTCAAGAAAATCAACGTTTGCAATTAGAGCGGCAATTAACCGAAACGAAGTTAACAGCTTTACAATCGCAAATGAATCCGCATTTTATTTTCAATGTGCTGAATTCTATTCAGTTTTATATTTTGGATAATGATATTGATAATGCGTTAAATTCGTTGGGACGTTTTTCTCACTTGATTCGTCAGATGTTAAATCTTTCAACAAAAGATGAAATTAGTTTGAAAGACGAAATTGATTTTTTGAAATTATATGTTGAAGTTGAGAATTTTAGATGGAAAAATAAAATAGAATTTGATGTTCAAATTGATAGTCAATTGGATATTTATCGCATCAAAATTCCTCCAATGTTGATTCAACCAATTATCGAAAATTCTTTTGTTCACGCATTTGATCAAAATCATTTACAACCGATTATCAAATTGATTATTCGTGTAAAAATTGATTATTTAGAAATAATCATTGAAGATAATGGAAAGGGAAATACAACACAAATTACGCAAAATAAAACTCACGATTCGAAAGCACTTAAGATAGTTAATGAGCGTTTACAATTGCTTAATCGTAATATTGAAGAAAATATTTTTATAAATTTTCATGAAAAAGGAACAAAAGTTCGAATGATTTTGAAAGTTGATTAAAATTTCACCTGAATAAATTCACAATTCACCTTGCTGAAACGTGAATTAACGAAATCTGAACTCTATTTTAATGATAGATATTATTCAGTATATATATTTGTTGTATCGATTTCAAACTAAGTATTAAACTTTGATGCTTTGTTTTCTAAACCTATGAAGACACCATAAAAGTATCTTAAAAGTTACATTTTTCGACGTGTGAGTCAAAAAATTTTACAACAAGAAGCTACTGCAAAGTAGCTTTTTTTTATCTTTATCCCCATGAAAAATGTACAATTAGGAAATACAGATTTAGAAATAAAACCAATTTTTTTCGGAGGAAATGTTTTTGGTTGGACATTGAATGAAGAAGAATCTTTTCGAATTTTAGATGGATTTTTGGACAGAGGATTTAATGCGATAGACACTGCAAATAACTATTCGTATTGGGTGGAAGGTAATGTTGGAACAGAGTCTGAACGAATTATCGGAAATTGGTTAAAATCGAGAGGAGTGAGAGATCAAATTGTTTTGGCAACGAAAGTTGGTGGACGAAATATGATTCAAGATAAGCCAAATACTACAAAAGCTCATATCTTAAAAGAAGTAGAAGAATCACTTATCCGTTTACAAACAGATTATATCGACTTGTATCAAACTCATTATGATGATGTAAATACACCTGTAGAAGAAACTTTATCCGTTTATAATCAATTGATAAAAGAAGGAAAAGTGAGATTTATAGGAGCTTCTAATTTTTCTTCGGAGCGATTGATTGAATCGTTGGATAAATCAGAACTTTATAATTTGCCGCAATACAAAACCTTGCAACCTGAATATAATTTGTATGATCGTCAGCATTTTGAAGAATTTTTGCAACCTGTTGCTGAGAAATATAATTTAGCTGTTATCCCTTATTACAGTTTAGCGAGTGGTTTTTTATCAGGTAAATATAAAACTGAAGAAGATTTACAACAAAGTTTGCGCGGTAATGGAATCAAAAAGTATTTGAATGAAAGAGGATTCAAAATTTTGGACGCTTTACAAACTATTTCTACACGATATAATATTTCTTATTCGGCAGTTGCATTGGCTTGGTTAATGGATCAGAAAACTGTTGTAGCTCCCATTGCGAGTGCAACTAAGGAACAACATCTTGATGCTTTTGTAGAAGGTGTAAATGTGCAATTATCTCATGATGATGTTAAACTTTTGACTGAAGCAAGCGAATATTAGAATGGAAAATTTACAAATGAAACCCAAATTAACTCCAATCATTTTATGGATAATGATTATTGGGAGCGGTTTGGTTGTGGCAAATAATTATTACAATCAGCCATTATTGTCATTAATCGCTAAAGATTTTAATGTTTCCGAAAGTAAAGTTTCTAATATTGCAATGTTAACACAAATTGGATACGCTTGTGGATTGTTGTTTATTATTCCTTTAGGAGATTTACTGAAACGAAAACGAATGATCTTAATCGATTTTGTTTTTATAATCGCAGCTCTTTTGGGAATGTATTTTGCACCATCTGTAAGCTGGCTTTTTCCATTAAGTTTTCTAATCGGTTTCACCTCAGTTATTCCGCAAGTTTTTGTGCCAATGGCGGCTGAATTAGCTGAACCTCAAAAAAAAGCGCAAGCTGTCGGGATGGTTATGAGTGGTTTGCTTGTTGGTATTCTACTTTCTCGTGTTTTTAGTGGCTTTATTGGTGAATATTTAGGATGGCGAGAAGTTTATATGATAGGCGCAATTTTAATGTTTGTTCTATGGATTTTTATCTATATATTTTTACCAGAAATACAACCAAATTTCAAAGGAACTTATGGTAATTTGATGAAATCGATTGTAGATTTAGTAAAAAATCAACCACAATTAAGATTAGCTTCTTTTCGTGGAGCTACAGGTTTTGCAGCATTTAGTGCATTTTGGACAACATTGGTTTTTCACTTAGAAGAAGCACCATTTTTTGTTGGAAGCGATATTGCTGGTGCTTTTGGATTAATTGGAGCAGTAGGAGCATTAGCTGCTGCATTAGTTGGTAGAGTTTCAAAAGTTCTGTCAACATCAAAAATTATCTTTTATTCCATCATTACTATGCTAATTTCTTGGGGATTTTTCTATGAATTTGGCTATACATATTGGGGATTAATTGTTGGTGTAATTTTGATCGATTTAGGTTTACAGGCAATGCATGTTTCTAATCAAACCATTATTTTTGGATTAGATGCCAAAGCAGGAAATCGAGTGAATACAGTTTACATGACAAGCTATTTTATTGGTGGATCTTTAGGAACATTTATTGCAGCAAATGCGTGGGATAAATTTCAATGGAATGGAGTGGTTGCTGTTGGCGTTTTTTTTACTTTAATCTGTTTGATTTCTCATATTTTATTCAATAAAAATAATAAGTGATGAAAGATTTTTCTTATGAAATAACATATAAAACAGCGAGAAGTAGCGGTGCAGGAGGGCAAAATGTAAACAAGGTTGAAACGATGGTTTTAGCAAAATGGAACGTTGAAGTTTCCCAATTTTTTTCTGATGAAGAAAAAGCATTAATCACAGAAAAGCTAAAAAATAAGATTAATTCAGAAGGATTTTTACAAATCAATTCGCAAGAATCTCGCTCTCAATTGGACAATAAAGAATCTGCAACAAAGAAAATGTTAGAATTAGTTGAAAAAGCATTGATTATTCCAAAGTTTAGAAAAAAGACTAAACCTACTAAAGCTTCTCAGCAAAAAAGACTGAATCAAAAGAAACAACAAGCTGAGAAAAAAGACTGTCGTAGGTTTAAATTTTAGAACAATTAAATTCGATCAACTAAAAAAATTAATAAACTACATTGTATTGCTATAATCATTACTATTTTAAAAATAAAAGACTTTTTTCTTATTTTATGACGATAAATCTGCATTGACATAAGAGAACCAATTGTTCCACCAATCAAAGTCACAAAACAAAGTGCTAATTCAGATACACGTCTTTTACCAATAATTGAGTTTTTTTATCTATTTTAAATAAAAAAAAAGAGAGGACGTTGATAAGGAGTAGAGTAAAAAATAAATATTTATCCATTCAGTGTGTGATTAAGTAGTAAAAATACTTATAATTAGGTAGATAAAAAATATTTTTCCTAGAAATCTATGTTGTTTATCTTTGTACTTCAAAATCATAAAAAATCTTCAAAAAATAAATTGTAAAATTCTAATTATAAAATAATTATGCAAGATTTAAAAGGGAAAAATGCTTTAGTCACAGGAGGTAGTAGAGGTTTAGGAAAAGCTGTTGCTTTGGCATTGGCTAAAGAAGGTGTTAATGTAGCTGTGACAGGACGAAATACAAAGACATTAGAAGAAACTGTAGAAGAGATCAAAAGTTTTGGAGTAAAAGCGGATTATTCGATTTTTAATGTAGCTGAAAAAGTTGAAGTGAAAATGCAACTTGAACGATTAATTGAGAGTTTTGGAGCGTTTGATATTTTGATTAATAATGCCGGTATTGCGGCTTTCGGAAGTTTTTTGGAAATGCCAGAAAATGATTGGGAAGAGATTGTGCGTACCAATTTATTTGGACCATATTATGTTTCTAAAGCTGTAATTCCTTCGATGGTAGAGTTAGGAAGTGGTGATATTATCAATGTATCTTCAACTGCAGGATTAAAAGGAAACGCAGTAACTTCTGCTTATTCAGCTTCAAAAGCGGGATTGATAGGTTTATCAGAATCATTAATGTTCGAATTAAGAAAGAAAAACATTCGTGTTACGACTTTAACTCCAAGTACAATTGCATCTGAGATGTCAAAAGATGTGTTGAAAATCACAGACGGAAATCCAGAAAAAGTGCTTCAGCCTGAAGATTTTGCTCAATTAATTGTCGATTTATTAAAATTAGATAAACGCGCAATGTTGGCATCAGCTTCTTTGTGGTCTACAAATCCTTAAAAATTGATTAATTAATCATATTTATAAAATCCAATTTCATTTAGAAATTGGATTTTTTTTGAAAAAATATTTTGCAGAATCATTTTTTATATTAACTTTGAATTGCAAAGTACTTTTAATATGAGCACAAATAATCCTGTAGAAAGTTTAAACGAAATCAAATCAATGATGCAACGCACATCAAAATTCACAAGTATTAGTGGATGGAGTGGTGTTTGGGTTGGAGTAGTGGGAATGATTTCTGCTTTTATCGCTTATGTTTTGATTCTACAAGATGCACTTCAAGTAAATTATAGAGGAACATTGACACCTATTTTAATGAATAATTTAGAAATTAAATTATTCATTTTAGGAATTGTAACTTTAATGGTTGCATGTATTGGAGGTTTCTTTTTTATGACCAGAAAATCGACAAAAGATGACGTTAAATTTATAAATCCAGTTACAAAACGAATATTGCGTAAATTTCTTTTTGTTTTAATCGTTGGAGGAATAGTAAGTTTGATTTTTATCAATAATTTTAGTTTTGCTTATGTAGCTCCAGCAACGCTTTTGTTTTACGGCTTAGCTTTGTATACGGTAGAACGTGACACAATTGTAGAAATAAAATATTTGGCAATGTGCGAAATATTTTTAGGGTTATTGGCTTTCTATTTTATTTTCAATGGTTTATTGTTTTGGTTTATCGGTTTCGGGCTTTTACATCTAATTTTTGGGATTTGGATGGTACGAAAATATGATTACAAAGCTTAAATTTGCAACATGGATTTTAATCTTAATAAATTAAACAAAGTCTTTGATAATCGTATTCGTGTGGGAATTATGAGTGCTTTGGTCATGAATGAAGAAATTTCTTTTAAGGATTTGAAAGACTTTTTAGATTTGACTGATGGTAACTTGGCTTCGCACTTAAAAAACCTAGAAGAAAACGATTATATTACTGTACACAAAGGATTTATAGGTCGAAAAACGAATACAACTTATTCGATAACAGCACTTGGAAAACAAGCTTTTCAGGAGCATTTGAACTATCTTGAAAAATTAATAAAGAATATAAAATAATTTTTTTTGCATTTAAACTTTGAAAAACAAAGTACTTTTTAAAATAAATAATAAAATTCAAACTTATGGAAAACAATGATTTAAAAAATGAATATCAACCTGAAAATCAATCAGTTTATTCACAAAACAAAACAATGATAAAAGGATTTTTGGTATGTCTTTTAGTTTTAGGACTTTTAATTCCGATTCCGTTCATATTAAATTTAATTGAAGAACGACAAGGAAACAAGGAAAAAGTAATTACCGAAATTTCAGATAAATGGAGTGGGAAACAGACGATTTATGGTCCTTTTATCGAGGTTACTTACATGGAAAATGTAAATGATGGACAAGGAAAAGTTGTGAAGCAACAAGTGAAAAAGTATATTTCTGCTAATGATTTAAATATAAATGGAACGATTGATACGCAGTTAAAAAGTCGTAGTATTTATGAAGCAGTAGTTTACAATTCGAAACTGAATATCAATTCGAAATTTAAGAATTATAGCGATATGCTTAATGAAGTGGAAGTAAGTGCAGAAAATGTAGTTTCGACTAAAATTGTTTTTGGAATCTCTGATTCTAAAGGATATGAGAACAAAGTAATTGTACAATCTAACAACAAAAATTATCCATTGAATATGGATAATATAACTTCTACAATTACTATTCAACCAGAAGTTAGAGTAGAAAATGGAGAATATTTGGAACAAGTGAGTACCACTAAAAAAGTGATGCCTGTGCAAATGATGTCTCAAAAAATAGATCCTTCTACATTCGATTTTAATCAAGTTTCAATCAATTTGGTGATGAAAGGTTCTCAAATGTTGAATATCATTCCATCTGCGATTAATACAAAAGTTGATTTGGCTACAAATTGGAAAGATTTGAAATATGATGGAAATTTTTTACCTAATTCTGATCCCGAAACGAAGAATGGAAAAACAAATGTAAAATGGTCTATTTATCAACAAAATCCTTTGCAAGGACAGATTTGGCAAGACGCTTCTAACTTTTCTGATTATAGTTTTGGCGTTAATTTCTTGCAGATGAACGATCATTATGACAAAACATATCGTTCGACAAAATATGCGATTCTGTTCATTGGATTAACATTTGTAGCATTTTTCTTTATCGAAAGCCGAAATAATTTCAACATTCACTTGGTACAATATGCGTTAGTTGGATTTGCAATCTGTGTCAATTTTGTGTTATTGTTATCGTTGTCAGAATATTTAGGATTTGATATTGCTTACTTTATTTCATCTGGTGCAACTATTTTATTGATTACATTTTTTGTCAATTCTTTCCTAAAATCATTTGGTTTCACATTCAAAATTACATTAATGTTAATTTTATTATACACATTTATTTACAGTGTTTTACAACTCAAAGAACACGCGTTATTAGTAGGAAGTATAGGATTATTTATCATTGTTGCAATCCTAATGTACTATTCAAAAAACATCGAATGGAACAAAACAAAATAACATTTGCACACTTATTTTTTGGGATTTTTGTCATCGGTCTTGTACTGATGGCAATTTCCTTTACGGATATTGTGATTAAAAATAATGATACAATTTTCAGCTTTTCTATTCTTATTTTAGAGCTTGTGATTTGCTTATTTGCAATGTCATTTTATTTGAAAATTGATAAGATTTCGGAGTTGTTTTTAGGAAAAATTTTCTCTAATTCTGGACAAATATTTGTTTGGACCAACATTACATGGCTTTGTATTCCAGTAGCTTTTGTTTTGGATGTAACAATTATTCGAGGATTTCATGATTTAAGTTTTTATTTGCCGCTTTTAGGTTATTTATTGTTTCTTTTAATTATAGTCGATTTTTTTGCAGCAATATTCTACACTAATTTTGATGATGAAGAAACGATAGGTTTTAATTATCTTAATTATTTTTCGATTTTTTTAGCGGTAGTTTTAATACTATTTTTTTAGTTTGATTATAATACTTTTCGCTGTTTTTGAGTATCCTTCAATATCAATCTGTTTTATGATGTTTAATATTTACCTCATAAATATTATTACAAAAATTTTAAAATTAAAAGCTTAAAAATTTTTGTTATGAATGTTTACTTTGAAACTATGAAGATAGATATTCAATATTTTCAGCCAAAAGGAGAAGGTTATACACCAACGAATCGAATTATCACTTTAGATAAAATTTCAAATCAATTAAGATTTGATGATATCGATGATTAAAACATTCATAATATATAAAGTTTAAAATCTGATAAATATAAAAATTATTATTCAAATCTGTCAAATTTATAAATTAGCTGTGTGATTATCGAATAATTCTACTAAGTTTAAGGCTTGAAAATGCAATTGTAGTAATTTGCGAACCGTTTTTTAAAACAGATAGAATTATTAAATATATGAAAAGTAAAAAGTTAACCAATGTATTAACACTTGGATTTGCGTTGTTTGCGATGTTTTTTGGTGCAGGAAACCTTCTTTTACCTCCTTTGATAGGATTAGAAGTGGGTTCAAATTATTTCGTCGCGATGATAGCATTTGGGTTAACTGGTATTTTATTGCCATTTACTGGTATTTTATCTGTTGTTTTTTCGGGTGATAATTTTAATGATTTAGGGCATCGTGTGAACAAACATTTGGCGGCTATTTTAGGTACAATTATTATGATTTGTATCGGACCGTTAATTGCGATTCCTCGTACTGCCGCAACAACATTCGAAGTGGGATTAAAACCATTTTTTCCAACATTGGATCCGATGTGGGGATCGTTACTATTTTTTGCAGTAACACTTATTTTAGCGATTCGTCCCTCAAAAGTGGTAGACGTTATTGGAAATTATTTAACACCAGTATTATTGATTTTATTGACCTTATTAATAGTCATTGGAATTATATACCCAACCGCTGATTTCTTACCTTCAGACTTAACGATGATGCAATCTTTTTCGAAAGGTTTTATAGAAGGTTATCAAACATTAGACGTTTTGGCTTCTGTTATTTTTGCTGGAATTATTATTTCAGCAGCACGAGATAAAGGGTATACTGATACAAAAAGTAAATCTCAAATTGTAATTATATCAGGTTTATTGTCTACAACTTGTTTGTTATTTGTATATGGTGGATTGATTTATTTAGGTGCTACTTCTGGAATTACAAATCCAGAAATTTCTCGTGCAGAATTATTAATAGAAATCTCTCGAAATACATTAGGACAGTATGGGTTAATTGCAATTGCGTTATGTATGGCGTTTGCTTGTCTTACCACTTCAATCGCATTAACATCTGCGGTAGGTACATTTTTTGGACGTTTAACAAATGGAAAAGTAAGTTACACTGCTTTAGTGATTTTATGTACAGTAATATCGTTTGGTTTATCAATAAAAGGTGTAGACGAAATTATTAATTTTGCATATCCACCTTTGGCTTTCGTATATCCAATTACAATCACGTTAGTTATTTATATAGTGTTGTTTGGAAAAACAATTAAAAGCAAAACTCCTTATATTTTTGCATTAATAGCGTCTACAATCATCGCAATTTTAGAATTATTGAAATTATTAGGAAAGTTAGATGAATCGACTATAGAAAATCTGAATAAAATTCCATTTTTCGAATACGATTTAGGTTGGATTGCACCTTCGATTATCGGTTTTGTAATTGGTTTATTAGTTGATAGATTAAGAAAATAAAAAATCCTCGGAAAATTATTCCGAGGATTTTAACCAATCAAAACTACTATAAAAACACTAATTGAATAATGATAATGTCTATCTTTTATTCTTTTACAAATTTCTTAAAGTTTTGACTTTAAATCTATTATTCTTAAATGATTTCTTTTATGTCTAGATAGAATTAATTTATAACTATTTATTTATGATGGTTATAGAGAATTTCAATCACATGATTTAAGATAAGTTTATGAATTTTTCGTATTTTGAAAAATCAAAAAAATAATCCAAAAAAATGATCGAAAATTGTTCGCGTTGTAACGAAACAATGGAGTGTAAGGTAGATGATATTTCGAATTGTGCTTGTACTACAATTGTTATAAAAGATGAAATAAAAGAGTTTTTGAAGAAAACGCATTACAAATGTTTGTGTAATTCTTGTATAGAAAAACTGAATTATTTTGTAGAATTAGATCAAGAATATCCACATCCAACAATGCCTTCGGAGTTTGTTCCTCATATACATTATTATATCGAAAATGGGTATTGGGTTTTTACAGAATTTTTCCATTATCAGAAAGGAAAATGTTGCCAAAATGGTTGCAGACATTGTGCTTATGGTTATAAGAAATAAAAAATGGTTCAACTTACATTGAACCACTAACCAACCTAAAAATACTATAAAAAAACTCTATTTGATTAAGGATATTCTTCTTCAGAAAATCAACTTCATTATCCTTAACAACTATGAATAAATTATTTATGGTACAAAGGTAGGTAGATTTCTTAATTTGATAAATAAATTTATATTTATTTTTTTATACTCAAATAGATAGAATTTATATTAATGTTAAGAAAATATTAAATTTACCTATTTATGAATATTTGCTAAAAAATCAATACTACATTTCCGAATGTTGTAATTCTAAGAAAAATATTGCATTATTTTTTTTGAAATTTTTTCAGCAGTTGTTTTATCTTCAGTTTCTTCCAAAGTTGTTACATAATCCTCTAAGAAACTTTTGATTTCTTGTTGATTAGAACCTTCAAAATTAGCTAAATAATCTTCGAAATCGATATTTCCTAAAACACGATCAAAGTAAGTTTTGGCTTCATCATATTTTTTCATGCTCACTAACAAAGGCGCAATGCTATGACTAATATAAAACTCGTTTACAGCAGCTTGTTCAGCATTTTCTTCTTTTTTGAAATGTGCAGAATTTAAGTAACTATTATAAGCTTCCACAGCTTTTTCATTTTCACCTAAAACCTCATAACAACGTGCTTTGAAGAATTTAATTTCGTAAAATTCGTCTTCATTCAGTTTATTGAAAAATGTAATACTTTCTTTGGGATTTGAATAAAATTTTCGGTATCCAATAATAAAATCTTCTACAAATTCTGTATCTGTTTGTTCAATAGCGAAATTCAATAAGTTTTGAGATTGTTCTTCTGTTAATTGTCCAATAAAAGCTTCCCAATAATTCACCAAAGTATTGAAATCATACGCCAAATCTTCCACAAAAATTTGTGCAGCAATTCGTAGAAATTTATCACCCAATTGATCGATTATTTCATGGTCTTCATCAGAAAAATCAGTTGAATTATACAATAGATTTTCGATAATTTCTGACGCCTTATCTTCTGAATAATCATTATTTAATTGTTTCAAAGCATTGCTAACATTGAATTCCATTTGTGTAAATTTTAAATTAAAAATCAACACAAAGGTAACTGATTTACTGCAAAAAAAACTTGATAATTTCAAAAGTTAATCGTCAATTCTAATGAGAATTTAATGAATAGTTTTTTTGAGAAAGTAGAATTTTAGTTATCTTGTGGTAGTTTTTATTAGTTTATTTAAAATAAACGTTTTATGTTACGAATCTATTCGATAGTACTAATTATATGTGGTTTTTGTTTTACAAAAGCTCAAAATTTGAATGTTGGCGCTCAGTTTCCGATTAATAAAATTGAAAATATCAATCAATCTTCAAACTTTAAAATTATTGTATTTACGCCAAGTTTATACAAAACGAATCCGTATGCGAGCATGATGACAACTTCGCTGAATTATTATTTTGTGAAGAATTTGGCATTTTCGTCTCAAAATCCACCAAAAATTGATGTGATTTATATTGTAAATGAAGATAATAAATGGAGTAAAGAACCGCAGCAAACGTTTGCTTTTAATGAAACGACTAATCAAAATAAGTTGGATGGAACGAAGGTAATTTATGATGAAGTTGGAAAAATTTACAATGCAATAGGGTTGAAACCTTTTAAGCAAAATTCAATTTCGAGTATAATTCCAACGTCAAATTCTAACAATGTTTTAGTAGAAAGTTCGATTCTTTTTCTAGTGGATCAAAACAATAAAATTTTGATGCGAGATAATGATTATCGTGCGCAAGGCGAACATCTGAAACCTTTGGAAAGATTGATTAAAAGAACGTCTAAAATCGATAACATAGAAGTAAATATCACAGAAAATAAAACCTTGAAGGTTGGTGATAAAGCACCAGATTTTATTTTGAATGGACCGAATTATAAGACTAATTCGACAGATAAATTTTTGAATGATAAATCGACTTTTAAAGTTTTAACGTTTTATCCTGCGGCGTTTAGTGGACAAATTTTGCCTGATTTTACGTCAATTGATACGAAAGCAGCAATGACTTGTGCTGCTCAAATTCAATTAATCGATCATAATCCATTGTTACAAAATGTAAAAAATTACGCAGTTTCTAGTTCTACAAATCCGTTGTTAGAATTATGGAAATCAGCTTTGCGAACAAATAATATTACGTATTTGAATGATGAGAATTATGCAATTTCGTTGATGTATAATTCTTATAATCGTTTAGGTTACAATAATAGAGCAACTTATGTGATTGATAAAAATGGAATTATTGTGTATGCAAATCCAGATTTGACGTTTGAAGATGAAGCAAAATTTCCAACTATTTTAGAAAAAATCATTCTGAATAGTAAATAAATTATGAATCAAATTGTGTAATATCTTCAAATTTAGCCTCAATCAAATTTCTTAAATCTTCGGGGTTTAGAATAATTTGTAAACCTCTTTTTCCTGCACTAATACAAATCTGATCTTGCAAAACAGCCAGTTCTTCTATGTAAGTAGGAAATTGCTTTTTCATTCCGATAGGTGAGCAACCACCACGAATATAACCTGTAACATTCAGCAAATCTTTCAAAGGAAGCATTTCGCAGTTTTTATTACCAGAAATTTTCGCAAATTTTTTCATATCAAGATGTGTGTTTGCAGGAATTACGGCAACTAAAAATGGTTCTATATTTCCTTTCAAAACCAAAGTTTTATAAATTCCTTCCGGATTTACGTTCAATGAATTTGCAACATGCAAAGCATCAATATGTTCTTCATCAACTTCATATTCGCGCAATTCGTACGAAATATTGTGTGTGTCTAAAATTCGTACTACATTTGTTTTAGCAGTTTTATTGCTCATTCTATAATAATTTACACAAAGTTATTACGAAAAACTTTTATAAAGGTTTTTCTATAGAATTATTGTCTAAGATAATTTTTTGAACGAAAATTTCTATTCTCAAAACTATTCTTACCTTTGCATTATAAATGAAGTTTTTGCAACACATATTACGTTTACCGTTTTTTAGCACTTATTATCGTACAATATTTGCTCGGGTAGACTATGTGTATACTTCGTATTAATTTTGTACGTCAAAAATTTAATCATAATCTACAAGCCCGAGCAGTTTTGCTCGGGCTTTTTTTATTTAAAAAAAATCATGGAAAATTTAAAAAGTTTAAAGGAAAATGTAGCTATTTTTTTACCAGAAAATGGATTGGAAGAAAAATTAAAATTAGCTGAAAAAGAAAATCGACCATTACGAATCAAATTAGGTTTTGATCCTACCGCACCAGATTTACATCTTGGTCACGCCGTTGTATTGAAGAAATTGAAAGAATTTCAAGATTTGGGACATCAAATAGTTATTTTGGTTGGGAGTTTTACAGCTCAGATTGGAGATCCAACAGGAAAAAATAAAAGTCGTCAACCGCTGAATGCAGAACAAGTTCAGAACAATGCGGAAACCTACATTAATCAATTGTCAAAAATTATTGATGTGAATAAGGCTGAAATTGTGTTTAATTCAGACTGGTTAGATCATTTACCTTTTTCGGATATTATTCAGTTGTTGTCAAAAGTTACGGTTGCACAACTGATGCATCGAAATGATTTTAATAAACGCTTCACCGAAAATACGCCGATTGCAATGCATGAGTTGGTTTACCCGATTTTACAAGCATACGATTCTGTTCAGATAAGTGCTGATATCGAAATGGGAGGAACGGATCAATTATTTAATTGTACAATGGGACGACAATTGCAAGAAACCAATGGAGAAGCTGCTCAGATTGTAATGTGTATGCCACTTTTGAGAGGAACCGATGGAAAAGAAAAGATGAGTAAATCGTTGAATAATATTATTGGTTTGACGGATGAACCAAATGAAATGTTTGGGAAAACAATGTCTATTCCAGATGATTTATTAGAAGAATATATTGCGTTAGCAACGGATTTTTCTATTGAAGAAAAAATGAATTTGAATGAGCGATTAAAAACAGATAATCCAATGTTAATTAAGAAATTAGTTGCAAAAAATATTATTATTCAATACCATTCTGTAAATGAAGCTGAACAAGCAGAAGAATTTTTTAACAATCAATTTCAGAAAAGAAATGATGAAAATAGAGTTTTCGAAGTTGTTAAAATTAGTTCTTTAAACTTTGAGAATGATAATATTACATTGTTAGATGTTTGTCATCAATTAAAGAAAGATTTATCGAGAAATGCAATCAGACGTTTGATAGAAAGCGGTGCAGTACAAATTAATGGAGAGAAAAAAATGGATGCTTTTGATGATTTTGAATTAAAAACCGAAACTAAAATTAAAATAGGAAAACGAGATTTCTTCGAGTTGAAGTAATAGTGAAAAGATGATTTACTATTTAGTAAATCATCTTTTTTATCTCCTATTTTCTTAATCTTGAAAAATTTGATCAAAATTTTTATATTTCTTTTTTAAGCGTTGTTTCGCTTTTTTGACTGAATCAGCCGAAATTCCTAAGATTTGCGAAATTTCTAAATTGTTCAAGCCTAATTTTAACAAATAAATAGTTCTCAAATTAGATTCGGTTAAAGATGGAAAATTTTGAGAAAGATATTTTACAAAATCGTTTTGTTCATGAGCAAAAATATTTTTGAAATTTCCCCAACTTTCGTCTGTCATTAAATGCGAATCTAAGAGATTAACTAATTCATTATATTGTTTTTCTTTGTTTATGGTACTTGAATTGGAAATAGAATTGATTTCATTTTTTAATGTAACTATTTGTTTATTCTTTTCAGACAAATAAGTTTTATAAGATTCTAAAGTTTGAGCAGTTTTATTTAATTTATTTTCAGATTTAAGTTTTTCATTTTGAATAGATAATATTTTATTATCGTATGTAGAATTTTGTATTTTTATTTTTCGACGATAAGAAATTATTACAAATAAAATGATAATGATTAATAGAAAAGAAATAAGAAATAATGCATTTTTTAGGATGGTTGTTTTCTCTTGTTCTGCTTTTTCTGCTTCAAATTTAAAGTTGAAATTATCTTGTTGAATTTTCCAATTAATTTCATTAATCACATTTTGGCCATCAGTTTTTTGCAACTCTAACTCCAATTCATCTAGTTTTCTTCGGCTAATTAACTCCTCATTGATATTATTGTTTTTTACAGCAATTTCTAATAAGATTTTATAAATGTCATATTCAAAACTGTTCAAATAAATTTTCTGAGAAGCATATTCTTTTGCTTCATTCAAAATTATTTTAGCATCATCAATTCGATTTAATTGCAAGTACAATTTTCCCAATTGAATATTAGCGTACATTAAATTTCGAGCGTTTTTTAATTTTTTAGAAATTTCAATATCTTTTTTCAAATTATCAATCGCTAAATCGTACTGTTTGTTGAGAATATTTATAGAGGCAATATCACCTAAAGCTTTTGCATATCGAATTTCGTCCTTATTTTGAATTGCATATTCTTTTGTTAATTCGAAGTAATTATTTGCTTTATTAATATTATTTTTATTCATAAAAACATGACCAATCGCATTCAGAATTGTTCCATATTCGTGGTCTTTTTTGTTGGTATATTTTAAAGCTAACAAAAGATATTTTTCACTTTTATCAAATTCTTTTACATTCATAAAGTAGAATGCATTCTTTTTGTAAACATCACTTTTAGAAAAAATATCCTCATCTTTTGTTAAGTCGAGAAGTTTTGATGCTTCCATAAAATATGGATAAGCATTTTGATATTGGCTAAAATTATAATAGTAATACCCATATTGTGTATTCACCCAAATTTGTAATTCTGGTGAGTTAACATTTTTTGAAACTTTTAATGCAGACTCAAATAACGAATTACTTTTTTTGTTTAATTTATCGTTGGTTTGTGCATAGAGATTAGCTAAATAAACTTGATAAATTGATTTTAGACTTTTTGATAAAAAAGAAGTTGATGAGATATCTAATTTCTTGAAATTATTTTGCAATTGAATAGTATCTGTCACATTTTTATTCTGTTCGATGATTTTTTCAATAAGAATACGTTCATCATTTTTACTAATAGAACTAAATGATGATAAAAATAAAAAAGGAAAGAGTAGGAGCGTAAAAAAAATAGAAACTTTCAATATATTATTTTTTCAAATATAGACCGAAAAAATTGTAAATCTTAACAAAAAATTGAATTATTTTTATGTTTTACTTCATTTTCAAAGTATTGATATTTAGATGAATATGAAATGTCCCCCCAGTTGTCCCCCCAGTTGTCCCCCCTCTAAATTGAGTATTTATTTTTTTTATTATCTATTTTTGAATTAAGTATCTCGAAAGATTACTAATCTATCATCAAACTATTAATTAAAAATTTTAGACTCTTCAACTACTTAAACCTATTTATAAATCCAATTACAAAATTATCTCCTCCATAATGTATGTTATGGGGGAATTTTTTTTGAATTTTTTTCTTTGTAATTTAGTTTAATATTTTAATTAGAAAAGAACGGATGAGAAAAATAAACTACTCAGTGTTGGATTTGGCTTATGTAAGAGAAGGAGATACATTAAATCAAACGTTCAAAAACACGTTAGATAACGCAAAATTTGTAGACGAAATAGGGTATAGCCGTTATTGGTTATCTGAACATCATAATATGCAGAATGTAGCGAGCGCGGCAACTTCTTTATTAATAGGCTATGTAGCAAATGGAACTTCAAGAATTAAAGTTGGTTCGGGAGGAATAATGCTACCTAATCATACTGCTTTATCAGTTGCAGAACAATTTGGGACTTTGGATGCGCTTTATCCAAATCGTATCGATTTAGGTTTAGGTCGTGCGCCAGGAACTGATCAATTAACAGCTTCTATTTTGCGTAGAGGAGATAATTTTATGAATTACGATTTCGAAGCTGAAATCAAAAATCTACAAAACTATTTTAGTTTAGATAATAAAGAAAGTAAAGTGCGTGCGATTCCTGGAGAAGGAGCAAATGTGCCGATTTATATTTTGGGATCAAGTACAGATTCGGCTTTTTTGGCGGCTAAATTAGGTTTACCTTATGCATTTGCGGGGCATTTTGCGCCACAACAATTTTATAATGCGGTAGAGATTTATCGTTCTCAATTTCAACCTTCAGAATTTTTGCAAGAACCTTATACGATTGCTTGTGTCAATGTAATTGCGGCGAATACAGACGAAGAAGCGCATTATTTATCGATGTCGATGTACCAAGGATTTTTGAATATTATTACCGATAAACGCCAACCAATTGTTCCACCCGAAAAAACACAATTAGAATTGGCTTCGCCTGAGCAAAAATATATGCTAAAAGGAATGACAGCTTTGTCTTTTATTGGAAGTAAAGGTGCTTTGGCGCAGAGTTTAGATGAATTTATTTTTGAATCTAAAATTGATGAAATTATGGTTTCTACGAATGTTTTTGATCAAAAAGCAAAACGAAAATCGTATCAAATTGTAAGTGAATTATTTCGTTAAATGAAATCAAAGAAATCAATCTCAAAGTTCAAGTATTATTCAATGTTTGTTGATCAATTCAAAGATCAATTGACGATTGTTTTGATGCTAAATCTTGTTTTATTTTTTATTGAAAACCATTGGAGTTATCTTGTTCCTGAAGAATTTTTGTTTGTAAGTCACAAAGATATTTTTGGCTTATTTAGAGAACAATTTGTGCTGAATGAATTTTTTGAGGTATTGGCTTATACTTTTTTGGGCGCTTTATTTATCCATTTCGGAACATATAAAATGAATAAAATCTGGATTTTTAGGCTTAATGCGTTGCTTTTAGTAATTGTTTCCACTTATTTTTGGACAATTCCTTTGCTGCAAAGTGCTGAGATTGTTTTACAAAAAGGTCATCCTTATTTTATTGCGGCGATTATTGGTCAAATTCTTTTGTATTTGATTGTCGGAAACGAATTTTTAGGTTCAATCAAAAATAAAAGAAAACAACCCAAAATCAATCATTCTTAGTTATATTTGCCAAAACTTAATTTTTACAAAAATCAAACTATGTACTCATTTGATAAATTTCACGAATTAATTGCCGAAACAATCGATAAAAATCCATTTTCTAAAAATCCAGAAGAATTATACGAACCGATGGATTATATTTTGAATATTGGTGGTAAAAGAATTCGTCCAATTTTGACTTTATTGGGAACTGATTTGTTTGATGGTGAAGTTGAAAAAGCGTTGAAACCTTCGTTAGCGATTGAGTTTTTTCATAATTTTTCGTTGATGCACGACGATATTATGGACAATGCTTCATTAAGAAGAAGTAAACCAACAGTTCACGAAAAATTTGGATTAAATACAGCGATTCTTTCTGGTGATGCGATGTTGGTAAAAGCATATCAATATTTAGAAGATTTAGAACCAGAATTATTTAAACGTTCGACAAGATTATTTTCTAAAACTGCTTTAGAAGTTTGTGAAGGACAGCAATTGGATGTGAATTATGAAACAAAATTGAATGTTTCATACGAAGATTACATCAAAATGATTTCTCTAAAAACGAGTGTTTTACTTGGTTGTGCTTTGAAATTAGGCGCAATGATTGGAAATGCTTCGGAGGAGGATTCAGATAAATTGTACCAATATGGTTTGAATTTAGGAATCGCGTATCAATTGAAAGATGATTATTTGGATGTTTTTGGTAGCCTTGAACATTTAGGTAAAAAACACGCTGGAGATATTTTCGAGAATAAGAAAACGATTCTTTACATTTCTGCTTTAGAAGCGGCAAACGAAGAAGAAAAAGAGGAATTATTATATTGGTATAGTTCAAATACAGATAATATCGATAAGGTATATGCGGTAGAAAAATTATTCAGAAAACTGAATGTTAACCGTAAACTTTCAACGTTAATTAGAGAATATACGAATAAAGCGCACAGCTATTTGGATCAAATTGATGTTCCAGAAGAACGTAAATCTTATTTGAGAGAATTAAGCGAAGTTTTAATTGATCGACAAGGATAAAAAATGCAATTTCGAACGTCTTTTCAAATTCAATCTTCTGATTTTAAACTCAATCATCAACACAAAATATTGACGATAGGTTCTTGTTTTTCAGATGAAATTGGAAAGCGTTTGACCGATTTAAAGTTTGATGGATTAATTAATCCATTTGGAGTGATTTTTAATTCACATTCCATTCAAAATTTAATAGAAAGAAGCATTCATAAAAAATATTTTACAATAACTGATGTACATCAAAACGGAGAAGAATTTTTCTGTTTCGATGTACATTCGTCGTTTAATGCGTTGACGAAAGAAGCTGTTTTAGAGGAATTAAATTCAACAATCAATCAGGTTCATGATTACATTCATTCTTGTGATGTGTTGATGATTACATTGGGAACATCGTGGATTTATGAATGGAAAACTTCAAATCAAGTTGTCGCGAATTGTCATAAAGTTGAGGCAAAACAATTTGAAAAAAGATTATTAACAACAGAAGATAATCTAAAATCGTTGGAATTGATTGTTTCAGATTTGAAGAAAATTAATCCAACTATTCGCATCATTACAACAGTTAGTCCTGTTCGTCATACAAAAGATGGAATGATCGAAAATAATGTAAGTAAAGCTAGACTGTTGGATGCTTTATATCAATTAAGTCTTCAAAATAATCAAGTTGAATATTTCCCGTCATATGAATTAGTTTTAGATGATTTGAGAGATTATCGTTTTTTCAAAGAAGATTTGATTCATCCATCGAAACAAGCCGTTGATTATATTTGGGAAAAGTTTTCAGAAACTTATTTCGAGCAATCAACGCAAACAATTATTCAAAAAATAAATAAAGTTATTTCAGCAATTAATCATCGCCCTTTTAATGAAGGATCAGACAATTATCAACAATTTTTAGTAAAAACGATTACATTGATGAATGAATTAGAAAAAGGAAATCAACTTGATTTTTCAGTTGAAAATGAACTTTTGAAATCAAAAATAAAACATGTTAATTGATACACATACACATCTATATTCGGAGCAATTTGAGAATGATATAGATGAAGTAATTGCGCGAGCAAAGCAAAATGGAGTAGAGCGATTTTATTTGCCAGCAATTGATAAAAGTTACACGGATAGAATGTTGGCGTTAGAAGCTGCTCACCAAGATTCGATGTTTGCGATGATGGGTTTGCATCCGTGTTCGGTTCATCCAGATACAATAGAAGACGAATTGGCTCATGTGCGCGAATGGATTGATAAACGACCATTTAAAGCAATTGGCGAAATCGGAATTGATTTGTATTGGGAAAAAGAATTTTTACAAACGCAACAAGATGCATTTAAAATGCAAATTGAATGGGCAAAAGAAAAGAATTTACCAATTATCATTCATTGTCGAGATGCTTTCAATGAAGTTTTTGAAGTGTTAGAAGAAGTGAAAGATGAAAAATTATTCGGAATTTTTCATTGTTTTTCAGGAACAAAAGAAGATGCACAACGCGCAATAGATTTCAATTTGAAATTAGGAATTGGTGGAGTTGTAACCTTTAAAAATGGTAAAATAGATCAATTTTTAGGTGATTTTGATATCAAACATATCGTTCTCGAAACAGATTCACCTTATTTAGCGCCAGTTCCGTTTCGTGGAAAACGAAATGAAAGTAGTTATTTGACACATGTTTGCGATAAGTTGGTTGATATTTACCATCAAACACCAGCTGAAATTGCAGCAATTACAACAAAAAATGCGTTTGACATTTTCGAACGTTAGGATAAATCAGAATAGAAAAATTATATTTGCAAAAGAAAACCTTTGACAAGATGAAATACAAAAGAATATTACTTAAATTGAGTGGTGAAGCATTAATGGGAGATTTACAATATGGTATTGATCCAAATATGCTGAAACAATATGCGCAACAAATTAGAGAAGTTGCTGAACTTGGTTGCGAAGTGGCAATCGTAATCGGAGGTGGTAATATTTTTAGAGGTGTACAAGGTGTTGCTTCTGGTATGGATCGTGTACAAGGAGATTATATGGGAATGTTGGCAACTGTGATTAACAGTATGGCATTGCAAGGAGCTTTGGAAGATGCTGGTGTTAATACACGTTTACAAACGGCTATTCGTATGGAGCAAATCGCAGAACCATTTATCAAAAGAAGAGCTACGCGTCATCTAGAAAAAGGTCGTGTCGTAATTTTTGGTGCAGGAACAGGAAATCCATATTTTACAACAGATACAGCAGCCGTTTTGAGAGCAATTGAAACGCAAGCTGATGTTATTTTGAAAGGAACTCGTGTTGATGGAATTTATACTGCAGATCCAGAAAAAGATCCAACAGCAGAGAAATTCGAAACAATTTCTTATCAAGAAGTTTACGATAAAAACTTAAAAGTAATGGATATGACAGCTTTTACTTTGAGTGAAGAAAATAATTTACCTATTATTGTATTTGATATGAATACAGATGGTAACTTGAAAAAATTAATTTTAGGAGATAACGTAGGTACTCTAGTAACAAATAAATAAATCCCGAAATGGAAGAATTAGATATTATTTTAGAAACGGCTAAGGAGCAAATGCAGGGAACTGTAAGTCACTTAGAGGTTGCATTCGACAAATTAAGAGCAGGTAAAGCTACTCCTGCAATGTTAAGTTCAGTTCGTGTTGATTACTACGGAAGTTTATCTCCGTTAACTCAAATTGCAAATGTAAATACACCAGATGCAATGACATTGAGCATTCAACCATACGAGAGAAATTTAATTCATGAAATTGAAAAAGCAATCATCAATGCTAATTTAGGTTTTGCACCTTCTAACAATGGAGATACAATTATTATCAGTATTCCTCCAGTAACAGAAGAACGTCGTAAAGAGTTGGTGAAAATGGCCAAATCGGATATGGAAACTGCTAAAATTTCTCTTCGTAATGCACGTCAAGATGCGAACAAAGCGTTAAAAGCTGTAAAAGAAGCTTCTGAAGACATGGTGAAAGATTACGAAACACGTGTTCAAGGATTAACAGACAAGTTTTCTAAGAAATTAGAAGAAGCTTTAACGAAAAAAGAAGCTGAAATCATGAAAGTTTAATCTTTCTTGAAAAAAAAATATTTTAAGGCAGCGTTTCGCTGCTTTTTTTATTTATTTGCATAATCAATTTCAAAAGATGAAGAACTATATATTCCTGCTAAATTTCTGTATTTCAATTGCCACATTTGCTCAAATTAAAGTGAGAGTATTCGATGCTCAAGACGAATTTCGTTTAACTGGTGCTAATGTTTACAGCGATACCAAACAATTTCTTGGTCAAACAGACGAATTAGGAGAATTGGATATCAATGATTCTGTTCATTTTATTGATATAATCAAAAACGGATATTTCTCAGAAAGTATTCAGACTGATGGTAAAAAGTTGGTGGAAATTATGATGAAACCTTCTTTCATTAGTTTGGATGAGGTTAGTTTTACGACAAATGATTCTGTTGGTCGTAATTTGATTATCAAAGCAATTCGCAATCAATCCAAAAATACAATCAGAAACGGAGGAAATATTTTCCTAAAATCATACACTAAATTTTGGAGTACAGTAAATAACGATTCGATTCCGTTTATCATTCAACCTCAAAATCACAAAGATTCTGTCAATAATCAATGGAAAAAATTGTTAGACAACAGTCATTTATTTTTGGGAGAACGTGCAATGGATCATAAAGTTTCGAAGCGTTTTGGACTAAAAAATATCGTGCAATCTTCTCGTATTTCTGGAATGCGTTCGCCTTTGTACGAATATTTGGCGATGCAACCAATTGCGTTCAATTTTGATCAAGATAAAATCAATTTTTTCTTCAAAGGAATTATTAATCCAGTAAGTCGAGAAGGTCTTTCGCATTACCGTTATGGTTTCAAAGAGGATATTTTTATTGATGGGCGAAAAACGGCTGTTATTAGCTTTTTCCCTTCAATCAAAACGGATAAAAGACAAATTAAAGGAACACTTTGGATTGATGATAGAACGTATGCTTTAATCAAAATTGAAGCAGAAAATACGATTTCAAATTATGTTGCAGAATTAGAAGCAGATTGGAAATTGAATAATGGTTCTTGGATTCCAAATCAACAAAAATATCGCATGGAAGCTGGTAATTTTAAGATTACAGAGAAATTATCCGATGATGATTTTATTGATAAAAAAGAAAAAATTTGGATTAATCTTGAAACAACTTTCAAGGATATTCAAAATCCAGCACATTTCAAACGCAACGAATTTTTAGGTTACGAAGACGAAATTTCTTTTCAAAATATGAACGAAAAGAAATGGGACAATGTGATGGAAGATTACCGCGATTCGTCATTATCAAACAAAGAGCGAAATACTTATACGACAATTGATAGTATTGGCGATAAATATAAGTTAGAACGTCAAATGAAATTGATGAGAATCATCAATTCTGGTGGGAAATTATCATTAGGAAAAGTTGATTTAGATTTAACAAAAATCTTAGCGTTTAATGATTACGAAGGTTTTAGACTTGGTGCCGCGTTTAATACAAATGAAAATTGGAGCGATAAATATTCGTTGAATGCGTATTCAGCTTATGGTTTCAAAGATGAAACATTCAAGTTTGGATTTGGTGGAGATTATTATGTAAATAAGCCTTATTCGGGTCGAATTTTTGCAAAATACTCGCAAGATGTTTCGGCTTCTGGGAAAACGCCAATTTTATTACAATCGAATTATACACGTCTAATTTCTGGAGCTTTTAGTAATATTTATAATCACGAATATTTTTCGTATAAACATTATTCTTTTGGATATGAGCAAGATATTTTCAAGAATGTAACCTTCAATATTTCGGCAAATTATGAAAAACAACAAGCAGAATTTGATTATTCTTTCCTGAATAATATAGGTTGGTACGATTTGTATAATACGCAATTAGCGATCCGTTTTGCACCAAAAGACAAGTTTATCCGCACGCCTTACGGAAAAGTGACGGTGAATAGCGGGAAATCTGTTTTCTATGCAATGTTGACGAAATATTGGGATATTTTCAATTCTGATTATGATCCACTTCGTTTCAATATTTCTTATTTTGATGTGTTCGATACGCGAGTTGGTAAAACAAATTTCAATGTAAATGCGGGTTGGGTTGAAGGAAAAATGCCGTTGATGAACTTGTTCGAAGGACAAGGAAACGCAAAACGTAATGATTTTGCAAACTTTGGAGTAGGAGGTTTAACAAATTTCGAAACAATGCGTCCTGGAGAATTTTATTCGGATCGATTTGTATCCTTTCAATTGAAACATATTTTTGCTGGCGTTAAAGTCGGAAACAAAATTATTTTCCCACAATTCGTTTACCGTGGAGTTTTAGGTGATATGAAAGATAAAACAGATCATCAAAATTTAGATTTCAAAACATTGAATCATTATTACCACGAAACAGGAGTTGAAGTAAATAATTTAATTTTCAAAACATTTGGATTGGGAGCATTTTACCGTTTAGGTGCTTATTCAGAAGAAAAATTCCAAGATAATTTCTATTTAAAATTAACTGTAAATTTGAATTTTTTGTAGGTATTTAGATTTTGTCATTCTGGACTCGTTTCAGAATCGTATATATTGATTTAAATTTATGAATAAAGAGTTTGAACTTAAAAAATATAGAGATTTAGTACTTGCGACTATAGATTATTATATTGTTCATCTTGCTTTTAATAATGAAATGAAAGATGAATATATTCGTCTAAAAACTCAAACAGAGGAGTATTATTCAAAAAGAAAATTAACTATTTTAAAAAACTGGTTTAAAGATTTAACGTCTGATTTTATCGAAGATAGAGATTTTGGTTTTAATGAATATTTGATAAAGACAACCAATTATGACATTGATATTTTTGAATCATATTTTAAAAGAATCGAAAAGATAATTGAGAAAGATCAAATTAAAACTGATAGTCAATTTTACGAATTAAAAAATTATGTAGATTATTTAATTCAAAATAATAATTCTGATAAAGTTCTTATTCAAAGAATAAATGAACTTCTTTTGCGTTTTGAATCTAAGAACTAGAATAATTTCACTTCAAAAAATAAACTAAAATCAAAAATCCTTTACATTTTCATTGAAATTGTAAAGGATTTTTAGGTTGGTTGAAAAATATTCGCAAAAATTATGCCTATAATTTTTATAACTTTAAATAATAACTAAATTTGTAAGGATAAATTAAAAAATTATGCAATCGTACGGAATTAAAGCCTTATTAGAAAAAGGCAAGGATTTGTTGCTACAGGAAGTAGTTGTAAATGGATGGGTAAGATCGTTCAGAAGTAATCGTTTCATCGCGTTGAATGACGGTTCTACAATTAATAATATTCAAGTAGTAGTAGATTTCGAAAATTTTGACGAATCAATTATAAAACAAATTTCTACAGCAGCTTCTTTACAAGTAAAAGGAGAAGTGGTAGAAAGTGAAGGAGCTGGTCAAGAGATTGAAATTGTTGCGAAAGAAATCAAAATTTTAGGAACTGCGCCATCTGATGATTTAAAAGGAACAATTTTACAACCAAAACAACACAGTTTAGAGATTTTGCGTGAGCAAGCACATTTACGTTTCAGAACAAATGTTTTTGCTGCAACTATGCGTGTTCGTAACGCGTTAATGTTCGGGATTCACAAGTATTTCAACGAAAATGGATTCGTTTACATCAACACGCCAATTATTACAGGATCTGATGCTGAAGGAGCAGGAGAGATGTTTCATATCACAAACTTGGATATGGAAAACTTACCTAAAAATGAAGAAGGTAAAGTAGATTATACACAAGATTTCTTTGGTAAATCGACTAACTTAACGGTTTCTGGACAGTTAGAAGGAGAAACAGCAGCAATGGGATTAGGGAAAATTTATACATTTGGACCTACTTTCCGTGCAGAAAACTCGAATACTTCTCGTCACTTAGCTGAATTCTGGATGATTGAGCCAGAAGTTGCGTTTTTCCGTTTAGATCAAAATATGGATTTGGCAGAAGATTTTATGAAATCTGTTATCACTTATGCAATGGAAACGTGTAAAGATGATTTGAAATTCTTAGCTGAACGTTTTGACAAAGAACAAAAACAAAAACCAGAAGCAGAGCGTTCTGAATTAGGTTTAATTGAGCGTTTAGAATATGTTTTAAATAACAAATTCATTCGTTTAACTTATACAGAAGCAATAGATATCTTAAAAGATTCTAAACCAAATAAAAAAGGTAAATTCAAATATCCAATCGAAGGTTGGGGAGCAGATTTACAATCAGAACACGAACGTTATTTAGTTGAGAAACATTTCAAAACGCCAGTTATTTTATTTGATTATCCTGTAGAAATCAAAGCATTTTACATGCGTATGAATGATGATGGAAAAACAGTTCGCGCAATGGACGTTTTATTCCCTGGAATCGGAGAAATTATCGGAGGTTCTGAACGTGAAGAGCGTTTAGAAGTTTTAGACGAAAAAATGGAAAAATTCGGAATTGATAAAGAAGAATTATGGTGGTACCGTGACACAAGACGTTTCGGTTCTGTGCCACATTCAGGTTTCGGTTTAGGTTTAGAGCGTTTGGTATTATTCGTTACAGGAATGGGTAACATTCGTGACGTAATTCCTTTCCCTAGAACACCGAATAACGCTGAATTTTAATCAAAATATTTTTACGGATTTATGCTTAAAAATTGTAACTTTAAGCTAAATCCGTTTTTTATATAAGCCAAAACCCAAAATATGTTAAAGCAGGAATTAAATTTAAAATTACAACAAAAACTATCGCCACAACAAATCCAATTAATGAAGTTGGTTCAACTTCCTACGGTTGCTTTTGAACAACGCGTAAAGGAAGAGTTGGAAGAAAACCCTGCTTTGGATGATCAATCTTCTGAATATGATGAAGATTACGGAGGAGAACAGGAAGAATGGGACAATCAGAGTGATGATTTTGGCGACGAGCAAGTGATTGACACAAGTGACATCAATATTGATGATTATTTGAGCGATGATGACATCCCAAATTATAAAACGTATACGAATAATTATAGTGATGATGACGAAGATAAATCTGTTCCTTACGCGCAAGGAGAGAGCTTTATCGAGTTTTTGACATCACAATTATATACGAATCGATTAACTTCGGAACAATTTCAAATTGCTGAATTTATCTTAGGAAATATTGACGATGATGGTTATATGCGTCGTGATATTAAATCGTTGGTTGACGATTTAGCATTCTCGCAAAATATTTACACTTCGCCAGAAGAGGTCGAAAATTTGTTGATTAATTATATTCAACGAATGGATCCAGTTGGTGTAGGTGCGCGTGATTTGCAAGAATGTTTATTGATTCAATTAGAAAATAAAAATCAAACAGAAGCAGTAGAGTTAGCAGAAAAATTAATTTCAGAATCGTTTGATGCATTTACGAAAAAGCATTATTCGAAATTGATGGCAAAATATGATGCGGATGATGATGAGTTGCGTGATGCAATTTCGGAGATTGAACGTTTGAATCCAAAACCAGGAAAATCATTTTCGAGTAGTAGTAAAATTGTAGAGCAAATAACGCCAGATTTTACGATTCATATCAACGATGGCGATTTAGAATTGTCGTTAAATGGACGTAATGTACCAGAATTGAAAATTTCGAGTGCGTTTGCAGAAATGTTAGATACATACAAAAAAACCGAAAATAAATCGAATCAACAGAAAGAAGCTGTGATGTTTGTCAAACAAAAGTTAGATTCTGCGAAATGGTTTATTGATGCGGTTCAGCAACGCCGTAACACGCTTTTATACACGATGGAAGCGATTATGAAATTTCAAAAAGAGTATTTCTTAACAGGAGATGAAACGAAAATTAAACCGATGATTTTAAAAGATATTTCAGACAGAATTGGAATGGATATTTCGACAGTTTCTCGTGTAGCGAATTCTAAATATGTCACAACGCCTTACGGAACATTTTTGATAAAAGATTTGTTCTCAGAATCGTTAACAAATGATGAAGGTGAAGAAGTTTCGACGCGCGAAATTAAACGAATTTTACAAGATGTAATTGCAGATGAAGACAAACGTAAACCTTTGACAGACGAAAAATTAACCGAAATTTTAAAAGAAAAAGGTTATCCAATTGCTCGTCGTACAATTGCAAAATATCGCGAACAACTAAATATTCCGGTTGCGAGATTGAGAAAAGAAATCTAAACTTTTAGAAGAAATATTATCAAACAAAAAAAGAGCTTTTTATAAAGCTCTTTTTTTGTTTTTACCCCAAGTTGTCATCCATTCAAAATAATCTTCTTTGTACGAATTATCATTCAATTGCGTAATAATTTTTTGTTGTTTTTCTTTGTTCAAATCATCATCAATTACAGAAAAGTTTAAGAAAATATCTTTACCAATTAATTTAGAAAAGAAATTTTCATTCTTTAATTCTTCTAAAACTTCGATACATTTTTCATTAATTTTATTCTGAAATTGATAAAACCAATCTTCGTCATCGTCGTGTTCATCAACGATTTCTTTACACATTTGATTGATTTCTTGAAAAGAATTTTCAGCTCCTAAATAATCATATTTCCATTCAGAAGGCTCGTATTTGTAGTAACAAAAATCGTCTTCATCCGAAACTTTTTCCAAATGTTCTACAGAATTTGCCGAAGGATGAATAGCTATTTTCGAGTCGTTATTGCACAAGGCAAAAGCGTAAAGGTCTTGGGAAGGATTTTCGTTATAAATTTTCAAAAAGGCTTGTTTGGTTGATTGCACTAATTTGTTTTTTAATTCATTAAAATCCATTCATTTATATTTTTTTAATCGGTTAAAATTATTTTTTGAAATGTAGTAAAATTCTTTAAATATTAAATCATTGTTAATTTATTTTTTAAAGACAAATTCAATTATTATTCATTTTCTATGTAACTTTTCTGTAATTCACACGTCATTATAGTAAACAAACCTAATATGTCTAAATTATATATACCAATTTTATTATTTGCCTCGACCTCGATTTTTGCGCAACAACAATATAAAGGAAGCTTGCAATATACGAATCAAATGCCTGTTAGTCTAGCAGATGTGATTATTCTGAAAGATGATCAAATTATTGAAGAAATTTCAACTGATGATAAAGGAAGTTTTACAGTTGATTTAGCCGAAGGAAATTATATGTTTCGAATAGAAGAAGCTGGTGTTTTGCTTCATACTCAAACGATTTTATGTGGAAAAAATCAGGATTTAGGCGTTATTATTCTTCCTAAAACTGAAAATATTACATTAAATGAAACGGTTGTAAAGAGTCAGAAAAAATTAATAGAAAAGAAAGTTGATCGACTTGTTTTTAATGCTGATTTAGCGGAGGGAGCAAAAGGCGGAGATGCATTAGATTTGCTAAAATTGGCGCCTCGTGTAAAGGTTGATAATGATGTAGTTTCGATAATTGGTAAAAGTAATTTGCGTGTGATGGTGGACGATCGTTTATTGGAAATGTCTGGTGATCAATTGACAAATTATTTAAAAACGCTTCGTGCAGATGATATTGAGAAAATTGAAGTAATTACAAATCCACCCGCAAAATATCAAGCAATAGGAAATAGTGGAATTCTCAATATTGTACTGAAATCAGGCAAAAAAGACTCGTGGAATGGAAGTTTGTCGTCATCATTGCAACATTATAACAAACCATATTGGAACAATAGTGCATCGTTTAATTACCGAAAAAATAAATGGACTTTAGTTTCGAATATTTTTGGTGGTTTTGGTGAATATGATGGAATTGGACAATCTGATATTTATTTTAGAAAGACAAATGAAGTTTGGACTGAAAGAGAAAAAAATAGTGGAAAAAATAGAAATATTGGCGGAAAATTAGGATTGGATTATAAAGTTTCAGATAAATTGACGACTGGTTTTACGGTTGATTTATATGCTGGAAATCGAAAAGGAACTGGTGGCACGAAAACAACGATAAATAGTTTGGATAAAAATGAATTGTTGAGTTATATTCTGAATGATCGAAATGGAAGCAAAGGAAACACGAAATACAATACGCTGAATTATCATGTGATTTATAAAATGGATACGATCGGAAAAAAACTGACATTTGATTTTGATTGGGTAAATTTTAATAATAACAATACAAGTGTAACTTCAAACCGATTTTTTAATTCAGAAGATGTTGAAAATAAAACAGAATATCAAGGAAATAAAAGTTTGTCCGACCAAAAAGCAAATAATTATAGTTTGAATATTGATATGGAACATCCCGTTAATACTTGGAAACTAAATTATGGTGGACGTTATAGTTGGACGAAAAATAATAGCGATAATTTATTTTACAACACATCTTCTGGGTCGCCTGTTTATGATGAAAAGTTGAGTAATGGTTTTTATTATGACGAAAATATTTTGGCTTTTTATGCGAGTATTGAAAAAGATATTTCAGAAAAATGGTCTGCAAAAGTTGGTTTGAGATACGAAAATACAGATGCAAAAGGTTTTTCTCCGCAAGAAAATCAACATGATACCTATAAATATGATGGATTATTTCCAACCGCTTATTTGATGTATAAACCTGCTGAAAATCATTCGTTAAGTATTAATGTTGGGCGTCGTATTGATCGACCTTTTATGGGACAATTGAATCCGTTTCGTACCATTTATTCTCCTTATTCTTTTGCCGAAGGAAATCCGAAATTAAAACCTTCTTATTCGTATAATTATGAGTTGGAATATGCATACAAAGATTTGGCAGTTACAACATTATATTACAGAAATTCTACGGATGAAATCAATCAAATTGTGGTTGTAAATCCAACAGAAAATACACAAAATTGGATTCCATATAATTATGCTGATTCGGAGAGTTTTGGAATTAGTGAAAATCTAAATTTCAAGCTTGTAAAATGGTGGAAAGTCAATGGAACGATTGATTTGTATTACAAGAAAACAAAAGGAATTATTCCTGAATACAATTATGTATTGGATGGATTTAATGGAGAATTTCGTTTGACAAATAATTTAGAATTGAATAAATCGAAAACATTATTGTTTAATCATACCACAAATTATACAACAAAAACAATTGATGCCATGTCAAGAAGTCGCGCTAATTGGAGTACAGCTTTTGGTTTGAGAGCGTTATTTTTGGATAAAAAATTCGAGGTTTCGTTTAATGTGAACAATGTATTTAAAGATAGAGCTTGGCAAGATCAAAGTTTTAGTAACGATACAAAATTTGTTTATACAGGACAATCCGCTCGCTATTATCGTGTTGGAATTCGATACAATTTCGGAAAATCATTCACAATAGAACAATCAAAAAGTAGTTCGGAAAAAGGAAGATTGTAAATTGTTAAAAATAAACCCCAATATTGATTTAAAATATTGGGGTTTATTTTTTTATTTGATATAAATGACTTTACTTCTTTTCCATTTTATAGAACAATAAAATAACGAAACTAATCGCAAACGAAACGCCCATTGCAAGTGCCGAAGCTTTCATTCCGCCAGAATATTCAATCAATAATCCATAAATAACTAAACCTAAAAATAAGGCAAATTTTTCGAAAACATCGTAAAAGCTAAAATAGGTTGTAGTATCTTCTGTTTCTGGTAATAATTTGGCGTATGTAGAACGTGATAAAGCTTGCAAACCTCCCATTACAAGACCAACCATTGCAGCCATTACGTAAAATTGAGTTTTTACATTAGGATCATTTTTATTAATCAAATAACCAATAATACATGTAATAATCCAGATAAAAATCCCGATTAATAAGGTTTTCTTATTTCCTATTTTTCCTGATAGAAAAGAGAATAACCATGCACCTAAAACAGCTTCAATTTGAATTAATAAAATGGTCATAATCAATTCTGAAGATTCCATTCCTATTTCTGAACTTCCAAACATTGCCGCCATCAAAAAGATAGTTTGCATTGCTAAACTGTAAAAGAAAAATCCAGCCAAAAAAACACGAATATTTTTGTATTGATTAAGATCTTTGAAGGTATGTTTTAAATTTCTAAAACTCGATTTGATGATATCTTTTGGAATTTCGCGATCATATTTGTGGTTTGGTAATTTACTTAATGCAATTTGTCCAAATCCTAACCACCAAATTCCTGTTAATAAGAAACTTATTCGAGTAAACATTGCTTGTTGTTCTTCTGGGGCGAATTGTATCATTGCCAAACAAATCGTCAATAAAATGACAGAACCAATATAACCAAACATATAACCTTGCGCCGAAACTTTGTCCATTTTTTCGTCTGAGACAATTTCTGGTAAATAGGCGTTGTAAAAAACTAAACTTCCCCAAAAACCTATGCTTGCAGTGATATTGAGTAATAAAGCTAACCAAACTAAATCGCTTGATGTAAAGAAAAACATTCCGATGCATGAGAAAGATCCTAAATAGCAAAAAAAGCGAAGAAATTTTATTTTATTTCCGATTAAATCTGCAATTGAAGATAAAACAGGAGACAAAACAATCACAAAAAAGAAAGCAATTGCCAATGAAAAATTGAATGCGGACTCTGGTAATAATCCTAAAAATTTAATTGGGTGATCGTTCGCATCATAGGTCATTAAAGTGTAATAAACCGGAAAAATAGCAGAGGCAATAACTAAAGAATGAACAGAATTTGCCCAGTCGTAAGAAATCCAAGCTCGTATTAGTTTGGGATTATCTTTTGTATTCATAAATTTTTTATAGTAATGTTGGTTAAACTTAAGAATAATTTATCAAAAATAATGTTTCGTAAAAATTAATTGTTCAATCTTCTATTCTTTCAGTTCAAATTTGGTCAGTTTATTGTCTTTGTAACAATAAAACTCATAACTATCTTCTCCAATTCTGAATACTTTTTCGAGATGGATTTTATCGTAATTAGGTAAAATTTCATTGTATTTCTTTAATAAATTTTTAGGTAATTCATTCGGTTGAATTGGACGTTCAATCTCAAATTCACCATCTAACGAATATTCCATCACAAAATCGCTGTTTCGCCATTTTAAAGTGGTTTCATTTTCGTCACCTTTACTTGTTGTTGTAAGTTGAACTTTATCTTCTTGAATGATTTTTTGGGAACTTGTATAAAAAAGTGTAATTCCAGAAATAACCATCGCTGCATAGCCAACTTTTCTGAAAATAAAATCGCTAAAATAAGGTAAAATATATTTGACCGTATAAGAAGAAATAATTGAGGCAATTGCAATCGTCAATCCAAGTAATAATGCGTTCTTTGAGTATAAAGCAAGAACAATATAAATGATTAATTTTATGATATGAAGTATAATTTCGTTGGCAGCTCGCGTTGCAATAATTTCTTCTTTTGTTAATCCATATTTTAAATAAAATCTATTGAATAATAAACCTATTGCTCCTGTTATTCCAGAAACGAATCCAGCTAAAAAACCAACAATGGCCAAAATATATTTTGGTGAAGGTTTTTCTTCATTGTCTTGTTGTTTTTTGTTTAGAAATAATTGTGGAACATTTGAAATCAATAATACAGCTACAATAATTTGTAAATAAATTGGGTTGATAAATTTGATTAAATAAGCGCCCATTAAAACTGCTGGAATCGAAAATGGCACGAACCAAAAGAAGATTTTCCAATGTACAGATTTTCTGAAAGCCGCTATTCGAGAGGCAGAACTTGTAAATGTTCCGATTGTTAACGAAAAAGGGACTAACGAAGTTGGAATAATAAGATTGAGGATTGGAATTAAGATTAAACTTGCGCCACCGCCACAAATTGCACTTATCCAAAATGCTAAAATAGCTCCAATAAATAGGAGAAAAATAGTAAAAATCATGACCAGAAATTTTATTCTGTTACAAAATTAGGACGATGATTTTAGAAATTAATGCTTAAAGACTTATCTTAAGTAAAACTTAAGAATAAGTAAATCTTAATTGAAAAAGATGATTTTTCGGATAAATTGTTTGCGAAATCTGTTGAAAATTATTTTTTAATAAGGCTTTAGACGAGGCGATATTTTCTTTTTTCACCCAAGCTTCAATCAGCATATATTTTCTCGATTTCAACTCTTTCGAAATCAGTTTGATGATTCGTGTTGCGTAACCTCTGTTCCAAAATTGTTCATCAATCGAATAGCCAATAATCGCTTTGTCGTGAACAGGTTGAAACATCACAGTACCAATCAAGGTTTCAGAAGATTTTTCGATAACAGCAAAACGAAATTCATATCCAGAATTCTTTTTTTCTTTATCTCTTTCCAGCATTTTGTACGAATCTTCGATTGTTTTCATTGGAGCGGTTTCGCGGTATTTCATGGCTTTTGCATTCGAATAAATTTCGAAAAGTCGTGCTACATCAGTGTCCAAAAGTTCTCTGAAATAAATTAATTCGTCTTCCATATTTTGGTTTTAAGAATTTGCTTGACGTTCTAATTTTTCAATCAGTAATGCTTTTGCGTTTGTAAGTGCATAATCTTTAGCTTCTGCAAATGAAACGTTATATTTTCGTTTGAGTGATTGAATATCTTTTGGTAAATCGTTTAAAAGTTTATCATAATAAACATCTAACATTTCAGAAGTTGGCATTTTGAAATCAATTTTTAATTGAAATCTTCTCAACAATGCAACATCAATAATATGTGGATGATTTGTTGCGGCTATCAACAACGAATTTTGTGGCAAATAATCAATTAATTGAATTACTGTGTTCACTAAACGACGCATTTCGCCAACATCTTTGTCATCATTTCCACGCGCTTTTCCGATTTGGTCAAACTCATCCAAAAATAGAATTGCTTTTTCACGAGCAGCTTTATCAAAAAGCATTCGAATATTTTGCGAAGTTTCACCAATTCTTGATGAAACAATATTACTTAAATTCAAAATCAATATTGGTTTTCCGATTTCATTTGCAATTGCTTTTGCAGTTGTTGTTTTTCCACAACCTGAAAATCCATGCAACAAAATTTTATTATTGACAGGTAAATTATATTTACTCAATTCCTCTATATATCTATGTTCTTTGATAAGTTGTTTTACTTGAGCAAGATTTTGATCATCTAAAAAAACATCATTCAAAGAAATTTCTTCCTTATCGTCAACAATTAAATCGTAAATATTCATATCAATTTTACTTCAAGACTCAAAAATAAACTATTTTAATCCGAAAGCCGATTTTTAGCACAAAAAAAGCTTCAGATTTCTGAAGCTAAAATTTTAAACCGTCATATGAGAACTGATTGCAATTCTATTCCAAGCATTAATCGTGGTAATTGCAATAATGATAATCGCAATATAATTTTCAGAAAAAAGTGTTAATGCTTTTTGATAAGTTTCTTCTGATAAACCATGTTGACTAATATTTGTAATTTCTTCTGTCATCTCCAATATCACACGCTCTTCTTCTGTAAAAAGTGTCGTTTCTCGCCACGCATTCAACAAAAAAATACGTTGATTTGTTTCGCCTAATTTCATCGCGTCTTTGGTGTGCATATTAATACAAAAAGCACAACCATTGATTTGTGAAGCTTTGATTTTAATAAGTTCTAAATGTAATTTATCTAATTCAGAATTTGCTAAATAATTCTCTAGACCATACATTGCTTCGTAAGCTTTTGGTTCTAATTTTTGAATGTTTAATCGTGATTTCATTTCTTAATTTTTTACAAAGTTCGTTGATTATTTATTCAATAAAATTAAACTGGTTTAAGAAAACTCTTTCTTTCGGATTTCGCTTAAATATTCGGGTGTGAAACCTAAATAAGAAGCTAATAAATATTGCGGAACACGTTGTAAAAACTCAGGAAAATTTTTCTTGAAGTGAAGATAAAACTCCTCTTTCGAAAACTCTTTCAAATATTTGGAACGCATTTGAGCAGCAGCATTTGCTTTTTGATAAATTTGTTTGAAATACGAATTGAAAATAGGATGTTTTTCGCATAAAATTTCTTCGTTCGTTTTACTCATTTTCATAATAATTGCATTTTCTACAGCTTGAATATAAAACTCAGAACTTTGTTGATTAATGTAAGAAAACAAATCTGTCAACCACCAATTTTCGATAGCAAAATCAATGGTTTGTTCTACACCTTTTTCATTGATGAAAAATAATCGAATACATCCAGAAATAATAAAATAATTGTACGTACAAACTGTTCCAGCTTTATGAATCATTTCTTTTTTCTTCACCGAAAATTTCTCAAAATATTGGACTGAATCGTGAAATTCTTCTTCAGAAATTGAAGTGAAAATTTGAATATGTTTCTTTAACTGACCGAAAGAATTTTCCATTTTATAAGCTTAATATATTTCTCTTTAAAATTAATGATTAGTTTCCGAAAGGACTTAATTTAGTTTAAAATTAATCAGGTTTATAGTCAGAATTTGGAGTGCAATTTACTTGAAATGAATCGTCGAAAGAACATAAAAATAATCTATATAGATTTGACATTTTTTTTTACTTTTACGAACCAAAAAATAACAATAATATGGCTTCAGGAATATTTGCAATTTTAGATGATATTGCAGCATTGATGGATGATGTAGCGGTTACAAGTAAAGTAGCAGCGAGTAAAACAGCAGGGATTTTAGGAGATGATTTGGCTGTAAATGCTGAGAAAGCAACGGGATTTTTATCTTCGCGCGAAATACCAGTTTTATGGGCAATAACAAAAGGCTCTTTTATCAATAAATTGATCATTGTTCCAATTGTTTTGACACTAAATCATTATATGCCAGAAGTGATAAAATATGTTTTGATTTTGGGAGGTTTTTATTTAGCTTTTGAAGGTGTAGAGAAAATAATCGAGTTTATTTTTCACCGTCCAAAAAAAGGTTCAGAAGTTATTCATGAAGATAAAGTAGAAGATAAGAAGCAAGTTTCGGAAAAATCAAAAGTGAAATCTGCGATTATTACGGACTTTATCCTTTCGATAGAAATTGTGATTATTGCATTGAGTACAGTTTTGGAACAACCAATGTTGACACAAGTTTTTACAGTTTCGTTTATTGCAATTTTAGCAACCATTGGTGTTTACGGGATTGTAACCTTAATTGTTCGTATGGATGATGCAGGTTTTAAACTGATAAAAGCATCACACGACAAAGGAGCTGTTTCTAAATTAGGACATTTTTTGGTTGATGCATTACCATATGTGATCAAAATTTTAGGATTTGTAGGGACTGTTGCGCTTTTATTGGTTTCAGGCGGGATATTTGTTCATAACATCGATTATATTCATCATCATTTACCTACAGCAATTCCAATGATGATTAGCGAAGCTTTGATTGCTTTGATTGCAGGATTATTGGTTGTGGTACTTGTCACAATAGTTAAGAAAATAATAGGTTTAGCTAAAGGTTAGGAGATAGAATAGATTTCGAAAAGAATTGTTAACTATTTCGTATCTTTGAATAAAGATTTACAAATGGCAGATTATATCAGAATTCATCCAGAAAATCCACAAGAAAAAGCGATTGATCAAGTGGTTAAGATTTTACAAAATGGAGGTTTAATTATTTATCCTTCCGATACTGTGTATGGATTAGGATGTGATATTACGAATATTAAAGCAATGGAGAAACTTGCTCGATTGAAAGGTGTTAAACTTGAAAAATCTCATTTTTCTATTGTTTGTAATGATTTAAGCCATTTGTCACAATATACTTTACCAATTGATAACAGTACGTTCAAAATTTTGAAACGCGCTTTACCAGGTCCTTTTACATTTGTCATGAATGCATCGCGCAATTTACCTGTTGCTTACAAAGGTAAAAAAACGGTTGGTATTCGTGTTCCAGATCATGCTGTTCCGCAAATGATTGTCGAAAAATTAGGAAATCCTATTGCTTCAACTTCTATTTATGATGAAGATGAAATTGTAGAATATACAACAGATCCTGAATTGATTTTTGAAAAATGGGAGAAGCTTGTAGATGCTGTCATTGATAGTGGTTATGGAGATAATATTGCGTCTACTGTTGTTGATATGACGGATGGAGTAGAGGTTTTACGTGAAGGTAAGGGTGATATTGAAGATTATTTATAGGATTCAACATTAATTATATAAAACCAAAAAAGGATTTCAATTGAAATCCTTTTTCTATACTAACTAATTGATAAAATTATTTATCAATCGAACCCATTACGCGTTGCATAAAAGTATTGGCAGCAGTACGCTCGTCCAATCCTTCTTCTTCCATCATTTGCTTCATTTCCATAGCTCCACAAATGTTAGAAATCATTTCTCCAATTACTTCTTGTTCTGGCTCCTTTACAGCTGGAGAATCAGCATAAACTTCCAAAACTTCTAAAGCTGTTTCCATTGCTTCAATAGAAACGTTTTTTGCTAAATTCTTAAATACCGGCAACTTCATTGATCAATTCTTTTACAGCATCAATTTTAGACGCAGTTACTTGTCCTACATTTTCTCCTCCTTTGAAAACCGCGAAAGTTGGTAAATTTGGAACTTCAGCTAATTTTCTTGATTCTACTAATTTTTCAGCATCAACATATAAAAACTCAGCTTGACCTTCATATTCAGCCGCTAATTTTTTGAATTTTGGTTTTACTAAACGGCAGTTTCCACACCATCCAGCACCATATTGTACAATTACTATATTGTTATCAGCAACTACTTGTGCTAAGTTATCTTGTTCTAATTCTGCAAACATTTTATTAATTTTTATAAGTTAAAAATTGGGTATAAAAAAGGCTGTCTAAGTGTTGAGCTTAGTGATTTTTATTGAAAATGAATTCGTTAAAATCTCCTGTCAAATTTTTTAGACAGCCTCTTCGTGAATTTTGAAAATCAAAAGATTTTCAAGTTATTTTTAGTGAGAAGCTAAGTAAGAAGCTACACCATCTTTAGTAGCGTTCATAGCATCTTTTCCTTCTTCCCAGTTTGCTGGACAAACTTCACCATATTTCTCAACGTGTAAAATTGCATCTAATAAACGTACATACTCATCGATGTTACGTCCTAATGGTAAATCGTTGATTGTTTCGTGACGAACAACACCATTTTTGTCGATGATGAAAGTACCACGGTAAGCAACTGGAGCTCCTTCAAATTTTAAAGAATCATTTTCTTCATTGTAAACATACTCACCAGCTAAAACTCCGTAATCCATAGCGATAGTTTTTGCTAAGTCAGCAACGATTGGGTAAGTAACACCTTCGATACCTCCGTTATCTTTTGCAGTGTTTAACCACGCTAAGTGAGTTTCTTCTGAATCACAAGAAGCAGCGATTACAACAGCATCTCTTTTTTCGAATTCAGCTAATTTAGCTTGGAATGCGTGTAATTCTGTTGGACAAACAAATGTAAAATCTTTTGGGTAGAAGAATAAAACGATGTTTTTCTCTCCGATTGGCATTGAAAAGTTTTCTACGATTTCGTCTCCATCAATTACTGCTGGCGCTGTGAATAAAGGCGCTTTTTTTCCTACTAATGACATAATTTTAATTTTTTATATTTTGTTTTTTACTTCTCGATGTGATAAAACTTGTAATAGTTTTTATCTCTTTTACTGATACAAATTTAGACTGATATTTTAAACTGTCCATATATTTTCAATTTCAAATATAGATTATACTATAAATTATATTTATGATATATGATTAATAATAATTATTGAGTTAATATTCTATTGAAATTCAATACAACAGCCTTTTTATCTTATTTATACGCTAATTTACGAAGATTATTTACCCTAAAGAATGATATTCATTATGTTGATGATTATTTAAAATGAATTAAATTTTATTTAAAAACGACTGTGATAATTATGATTTAATGATAAGTTCACAAGGCATAGAGAAAGATTAAGATATTAAAACGAAAAAGGTTAGTGAATTCACTAACCTTTTTCGTTTTATATTTTTTTAATTTTTCTTTCGATATAGGTATTAAAATTTTTTCCATCCATTGAAATTTCAAAAGCTGTGTTAACTTCATTATTTTCGAGTAGCGAGTAAATCAATCTAAATATGGGTTGATTGGGTTTTGTTTCACTCAGAAATGTAATCTTTTTTTCGGGATAAGTAATCGAATAATTGATAACATGACCTTCGTTATCAAAATAAATAGCTTTCGATAAATTTTTATTTTCATCTAAATAAACAACCAGTAAATCATCATATACTGTCATTTTTTTAGAATCTCGTGAAGGATATTCAGAATGACTTTTTCGGACAATAATATTGTTATTTAATTGATGACCAAAAGAAAAAGTTCCTTTTCCTTCGCCAGGTTTTCCAATACCAATTCCTCCCCAATTTCCAATTAACCAACCCCAGTTATTATTCGTTTGTGCGAATGCACAATTAGTAATATTTAGAAATAAAGTTTGGGTAATTAATCTTTTATAAATAATTTATATATCGTGTGTTATTTGTATTGCATAAAACAAACTTCGATTATTTCATCTTCATAATTACAGTTGCTAATTTCAACCGGAATATTATTAACACCAGATTTAACAGTTTATATAGCTGAATTTTTTGTGTAAATTTTTGAAGAATTCTTAAACTTAAATTAAAAAATACCTTTTTCATTCATCATTCCTCGATTGTTGATAGTAACTATATATTTACAATCACTCAATGTGTTATTTCAATTTGTTACATCTATTATAAAAGAACAAGAATAGTGTTTAATGTCATCATCTTGCCACAAACAAGATTGAAAACTTTTTAATTAAACGAAAAAACTAAATTTTATATACCTCATTAACATTGATTTGAGTTGTAAATAAACCGTAATTTACAAAAACAATTTCTTTTTTTATCTTATCAATTGTTCCAACACTAGACGAACCATGAATTTTGACACGATCACCAACTTTCAACGCATCAATTTTTTTCTGAGTAGCTGCTTTTTCTTTCTTTTCGATGACTTCTTTTTGTTGAGAAATTGTTTCTGAATTTTCTTTTAACTCGCGTTTAACTTCTTTCTCTACAATCTTTTCAATTTTCTTTAATCGTTGAACTTCTTTCGTTTTTTTCGAGTTTTCCATTTCAATTAATTTCAAGAAATTCGAAATCATTTGCTTTTTATTTTTCGTTTTCAAGTAAGAATCCGCCATGTCTGAAATACGTTCTCCAAGTTTCAAACGTTTTTGCTCGCGATCATATAATTGCTGAAAATCATATAGTTTTTGCTGAATTTTTTCATTCGTTTGCTCTAATTTTTCGTTGTGCTCAAGATTTGTTTCGCGCAACTCTTCAACATGATCTTTTGTTTTCTGAATTTCAAATTTTTCTTGTTGAAGTTTTAAAATAGTTTTATCCAAACTCACTTTTTCACGTTCAACTTTTTTCTTCGCACGATTAATCAAACGAAACGGAATTTTATTTTTCTCAGCAACCTCAAATGTAAATGAACTTCCGGCTTGTCCAATTTCCAAACGATAAAGTGGTTCCAATGTTTTTTTATCAAACAACATACAAGCATTTATCGCTTCTGGCAAACTTTCTGCGCTCAATTTGATATTTGTATAATGCGTCGTAAAAACACCGAAAGAATTACGTTCATAAAATTCTTCAAAGAAAACTTCGGCCAAAGCTCCACCCAATTCTGGATCAGAACCTGTCCCAAATTCATCAACTAACAATAATGTTTTATCGTCTGCATTCTTCAAGAAATAGGACATTTGTTTTAGACGATAACTGTATGTTGATAAATGATTTTCAATGGATTGATTATCTCCAATATCTGTGAAAATTTGATTAAAAAATCCAAATTGACTTTGATCTTTTACAGGAACTAAAACACCACTCTGAATCATAATTTGAAGTAAACCAATTGTTTTTAACGTAATTGATTTTCCTCCAGCATTTGGACCAGAAATAATGATAATTCGACAATCTTCGTTAATTTCTAAACTCTGCGGAATCGTTTTTTGAGCTTTTCTTTTATTGTTTAAAAATAAAACAGGATGATAAGCATCGACTAATTTGATAATTCGATTCTCAGAAAGTTGAGGTAAAATTCCATTAATCAAAAAAGCATAATTTGCTTTCGCTTGTGTAAAATCGATGTATTCTAAAAACGTTTGATATTCTTCAAGATTTGGTTTGTATTCTGCAATTTGAGCAGTTAAATCTAATAAAATCTGAATAACCAAATGTTTTTCTTCTTCTTTTAATTCTTCCCATTCACGACGAGGATTTTGTACACTTTCTGGCTCAATAAACGTAATCGATCCAGTTTTAGAAGTACCTAAAAATTGCCCTTTCACACGTTTTCTCAAAGCAGATTTAACGGCCAAAACGCGACGATTTCCAACAACAGATTCACGAATGTCATCCAAATAATCCGAATGATAAGACATCGATTTATTGAATAATTCGGTAATTCGTCCATTCAAATGACGCAAACGATCGCGTACAATTTTCAGTTCAGGACTTGCGTCGTCCTTGATTTCTCCAAATTTATTGAATACTTGATCGATTAATTTTATGATATTTTTTTCGTAAGTAATCGTTGAAGCTTTCTCAAACAAAACAGGTGCATATTCGTTGAAAGCTGTCAAATATTTCAAGATTTCTTTCACTTGAAGCGTATTTGCCTTGATTTTGAAGAATTCTTCTGCAGGCAAATAATAATTCTCAATTTCTAATCGGTTTAGATTTTCATCTAAAATATAATATTCTGAAAACGGAAAACGATTTCCCGTCTCGAAACTTGTTAAATATTCGTTTGTCGTTTGTAGATCTTGTACCAAAAGTTGGTGATCCTGATAAGGTTTTAAGTTAAAAATAAGTGCCTCAACCTTTTCTGTATAAGCAAATTCTGCGATTTCTTTTTGAACCGCATTAAATTCTAAATCTTTTAAAGTTTGTTCTGATATTTGCATTAACGCAAAATTACGGATAAAATTTCGACAAATTCAAAATCATGAAATACTTTGAAATCCGTGATTTTTTATGACCGATCAAAGTGAATGACATTAATTTTGACCTTATTAATATATGTCATTTGATCTGTGTTAGTATTTGCTTTGCTACTTCTGAAAACTGATTTTTTAGTTTCATTTGGTTTTAAATCAATAGTTAAAGTTTCGGAATTGATTGTCGGATTTGGATTTTTAAATTCAAAAGTTAATTTAACTTTTACTGAAAAATCCTTGTTTTTATTCTTCACTTCAGTGCTTATGTTGTATGTTCGGTCTGCATTATATATCATATCTGTATTCAAAACTTTTATATTATTTTCAATTTTCCGGCCTAAATCATAAGGATCATCATCAGCAAAATCTATACAAGAATTTAGTATAAAAAAGGGAATTAGGTAAAGAAACTTTTTCATAGAGGTTAAAATTGGTTAATTTTGTTTCTGTATAAATATATGAAAATGGATGTGAAATTAGATGCTTCTTGGAAAGAAGTTTTAAAGAATGAATTTGAAAAAGATTACTTTAAAATATTGACAGATTTTGTACGAAATGAGTATGAAACAAAAACAATATATCCTCCCGCATCCAAAATATTTTCTGCATTAGATTATACGCCTTTTGATGATGTTAAAGTGGTTTTGATTGGTCAAGATCCTTATCATGGGATTGGACAAGCAAATGGTTTGTCTTTTTCGGTTGTCGATGGAATTAAATTACCTCCAAGTTTGCAAAATATTTATAAAGAGTTGAATGATGATTTAGGAATAAGAATTTCTACTTCTGGAAATTTGGAAACATGGGCTAAACAAGGTGTATTATTATTAAATGCAACATTGACGGTTGAAGCTTCTAAGGCAGGTTCGCACCAGAAAAAAGGTTGGGAAATATTTACAGATGCTGTAATACAGAAGCTTTCTGATCAAAAAGAAAATTTAGTTTTTATACTTTGGGGAGCTTATGCTCAAAAAAAAGGAGCAAAAATTGACCGAAATAAGCATGTTGTTATAGAATCTGCTCATCCTTCTCCATTAGGAGCTTACAGAGGTTTTTGGGGAAGTAAACCTTTTTCGAAAACTAATAATTTTTTGAAAAGTAAGAATCTACAACCTATAAATTGGGAAATCAAAAGTAAATAATTTACATCGCCATAATTTTTTGTAAATAAGAATTAAAAGCTGTTGGGGTGTTTACGTTTATATACGGAACTTTTTCGGTTATTTTTTCTTTTAGAATAGTATAAGTAGCTACAAAAATGGTAACATTTGGAAGATTTTTCGTGATTGATTCGAGATAAATTTCAAGAGAAGTGGAATCATAATTTTTAGAGATATAAATAAAAATATGTGTTATTTGAGTATTTTCAATACATTCTAAAATAGAATTTAAACTCTGATTTTCCCCTAAATAAATTCCTTTTTCGTTATTAATTTTTAAAAGAAGATGAGTATAAATTAATTCTAAATCTTCATTTTCTTTTTCAGGTAAAAATAAAAGCCATTTACGAGAATTTTGATCTGAATATGGAATTGATTTAATCAAATAAAAAAGATGTTTTCTAATTAGGTTTTTAGAAAACGAAATAACCGATTCTTGAATAGTATACTTTTCCATAATGATAGACATTTTGCTTAAAAAAGGAAAAACAATATCTATACAACATTTTTCGATTCCAATTTTATTGAAACAAAGTGTAAGAATAGTGTCAAAGAAACGTGTATCATATGAAAAACAAGAACAGATTAATAACACAATAATTGGTTCATAACTTTTGTTTTTCTGGATATAATTTTGAATTTCAAATTCGGATAAAAGTTGTATTTCTGAAAGTGATTTTACACTTAAATTTTCTACTGTATATTTTTTGTTTGATTCAATTAAAAAAGAAATAATAATAACTTTTTTTAAGTGATCGTGGTTAAATAATGAATTTTTATCAATCTTATCCTCGTTAAACAATTTGAACTTTTTATCCCATAAAACAATCATTTGTTCATCTAGTCTTGACAGATCTGATAGATCTTTTAGAGAATAAGTATTCATAAGTAGAATTCTAAAATAGTTCTCTTTAAAGTTAATAATATATTGTAAATAAATCAATATAAATTATAGTGATTTATTAATAAAACATTAATATTTTATTGAATATGATAATTTTATCTGCACGAAAAACATTGAAATTTATGTTATCTTAGCAAGAGTCATAAAAAATCAAAATCACAAATAAATGTCACAAATTACTCAAGAAGAAAAGAAAGAAAAGTTTGTACATCCAATACAAGAAGTATACACTCCTAAAAACAAAGTACGTATTGTAACTGCTGCTGCTTTGTTTGATGGGCATGATGCGTCGATTAATATTATGCGTCGCATTATTCAAGCAACGGGTTGCGAGGTAATCCATTTAGGTCACGATAAATCGGTTGAAGATGTTGTAAATACTGCGATACAAGAAGATGCAAATGCAATTGCAATGACATCTTATCAAGGAGGTCACAACGAATATTTCAAATATATGTACGATTTGCTTCAAGAAAAAGGAGCGGGTCATATCCGCATCGTTGGAGGTGGAGGTGGAGTAATTTTACCGTCAGAAATTAAAGAGTTGATGGATTACGGAATTACACGTTTATACTCTCCTGATGATGGTCGCGAATTAGGTTTGCAAGGAATGATTAATGATATGGTGGAGAAAGCAGATTTTCCGACAGGGCCATTAGAATTGCCAGAAGGAAAAGATGTTTATCAATCATTAGAAGATAAAGATATCACGACGATTGCGCGACTAATTTCGTTGGCAGAAAATCGTGAAGAAGATTTTTTGAAGGCATTTGATTTCGATAAAGTAGCTGATAAATCTGCACCGGTTTTAGGAATTACGGGAACAGGAGGAGCAGGAAAATCGTCTATGGTAGATGAATTAGTGCGTCGTTTTTTGATTGATTTTCCAGAAAAATCAATTGCTTTGGTTTCTGTCGATCCATCAAAAAAGAAAACGGGTGGTGCTTTGTTAGGAGATCGTATTCGAATGAATTCTATCAACAATCCTCGTGTTTATATGCGTTCGCTGGCTACTCGTCAATCAAATTTAGCGTTATCGAAATATGTGGAGGAAGCGATTCAGGTGTTGAAAGCTGCGAAATATGATTTGATTATTTTAGAAACTTCTGGAATTGGTCAGTCAGATACCGAAATTTTAGATCATTCTGATGCTTCATTGTATATCATGACGCCAGAATTTGGTGCTGCAACGCAATTAGAGAAGATTGATATGTTAGATTTTGCTGACATTGTGGCGATTAATAAATTCGATAAACGTGGTGCGTTAGATGCCTTACGCGATGTAAAAAAACAATACCAACGTAATCATAATCTTTGGGATATAAATCCTGATGAAATGCCTGTTTTTGGAACAATTGCTTCACAATTTAACGATCCAGGAACCAATCAATTATACCAATCAATCATTGATAAAGTGGTTGAAAAAACAAATGCAGATTTGAAATCTTCTTTTCAAATTACAAAAGAAATGTCAGAGAAAATCTTTGTTATTCCACCATCAAGAACGCGTTATTTATCAGAGATTGCTGAAAATAATCGTGGATATGATGTTCGTGCAAATGCACAGAGAGATGTAGCTCAAAAACTATATGGTTTCTTTAAAACAATTGAAACACTTTCTGGAAAAAAGCCAACAATTTCTCAACACGGAATTGATATTTCTGGAACTGAAAATGCAGATTTAGTTAAAATTCTTTTAGCTGAATTTGATAAATTAAAAATGAATTTAGATCCTTTCAACTGGGAAGTAATCACGACTTGGGACGAAAAGGTAAACAAATATAAAAATCCAGTTTATACATTTAAAGTGCGTGATAAAGAAATTAAAATTCAGACACATTCTGAGTCTTTATCGCATTTACAAATCCCTAAAATTGCATTGCCAAAGTACGAAGCTTGGGGCGATATTTTACGTTGGGTTTTACAAGAAAACGTACCGGGTGAGTTTCCTTTTACTTCGGGATTATATCCATTTAAACGTGAAGGTGAGGATCCAACGCGTATGTTTGCGGGTGAAGGTGGACCAGAGCGTACCAATCGTCGTTTCCATTATGTATCGAAAGGAATGCCAGCAAAGCGTTTGTCTACAGCGTTTGATTCGGTAACTTTGTATGGAAATGATCCAGGTCATCGTCCTGATATTTACGGAAAAATTGGTAATGCTGGAGTTTCGATTTGTTGTTTAGATGATGCGAAGAAATTATATTCTGGTTTCGATTTATCACATCCAGCTACTTCGGTTTCTATGACGATTAACGGTCCTGCGCCTATGTTGTTAGGTTTCTTTATGAATGCCGCAATTGATCAAAATTGTGAAAAATACATCAAAGAAAATGGTTTAGAAACTGAAATTGAAGCAAAAATCAAAGCTATTTACGAAGACAAAGGTTTGGAAAGACCTCGTTATAATGGCGATTTACCAGAAGGAAATGATGGTTTGGGGTTAATGCTTTTGGGTGTAACTGGTGATCAGGTTTTACCTGCAGAAGTTTATGCTGAAATTAAGAAAAATACGTTAGCTCAGGTTCGTGGAACTGTTCAGGCAGATATTTTAAAAGAAGACCAAGCACAAAATACGTGTATTTTCTCAACAGAATTTGCGTTGCGTTTAATGGGCGATGTGCAAGAATATTTCATCAATCAAAATGTACGTAATTTTTATTCGGTTTCTATTTCGGGTTACCATATTGCTGAAGCAGGAGCGAATCCTATTACGCAGTTAGCGTTTACGTTAGCTAACGGATTTACGTATGTTGAGTATTATTTATCTCGCGGAATGGATATCAATGCGTTTGGGCCAAACTTATCGTTTTTCTTCTCCAATGGTATCGATCCAGAATATTCAGTAATTGGTCGTGTGGCGCGTAAAATTTGGGCAAAAGCCTTGAAAAATAAATACGGAGCTAACGAACGTGCACAAATGTTGAAATACCATATTCAAACTTCGGGTCGATCGTTACACGCGCAAGAAATTGATTTCAACGATATTCGTACGACGTTGCAAGCTTTATATGCGATTTACGACAACTGTAACTCGTTACATACCAATGCGTACGATGAAGCAATTACAACGCCAACAGAAGAATCGGTTCGCCGTGCAATGGCTATTCAGTTGATTATCAATAAAGAATTAGGTTTAGCGAAGAACGAAAATCCAATTCAAGGTTCATTTATAATTGAAGAATTAACGGATTTAGTAGAAGAAGCAGTTTTACAAGAATTTGATCGTATTACAGAACGTGGTGGCGTTTTAGGAGCGATGGAAACGATGTATCAACGTTCTAAAATTCAGGAAGAATCATTGTATTACGAAACATTGAAACACAACGGAACGTTCCCAATTATTGGTGTAAATACGTTCTTAAGTTCAAAAGGTTCGCCAACAGTGGTTCCTGCGGAGGTTATTCGTGCAACAGAAGAGGAAAAACAATTTCAAATTAAAACTAAAGAAAACTTGAATAAAATTAATGAACAACAAGCTGAAAGTGCATTAGAAACTGCACAACAAGCGGCTATTAACAATCAAAATATTTTTGAAGTGTTGATGGAAGCAACCAAAGTTTGTTCATTAGGACAAATCACTTCTGCCTTATTCGAAGTAGGCGGACAGTACCGTAGAAATATGTAATTTTTTTATTAATAATACTTTAACAGCCTCATCTTTTGATGGGGTTGTTTTCTTTTAAAAATACTTATAAACTAATATGAAAAAAAATGTAATTGTAGCTTTATTCACCTTGTTAGCAATGCCAAGTTTTGCACAAAAAGTTTTACATACCAATGAAAAAATGCTTGAAATAAAAGTAAATGGTAAAATATCAAGCAAATCTTGGGCTATTAATTCTAAAATTAAGCCAGATGTTTTTATGGCAGAAGTTTCAAATGAAAAGAGTGAAGTGATTTATTCTGATGGAAAGAATAATCTTTCTTTTGATTTAAAAAAAGGTGAAACGATTGATTTTTTAATCATTCAGAATAAGAAAGATACCGCTTATCAACGTATTATTGGAATTGCACCTAACGTAAATTTTACAAAAGATTATATCAATAAATATAAAGGAAAAACTGAAGTTGCGATTCCGGAAGTGAGTGAATTGGTCAATATTTTAATGGCTTTGCATCCCGATGCTGAGAAAGAAATTAATATGTTTGACACCAAAACAGAATATTATAAACAAGTAAAAGAGTACTTTAAGCCTTATTTGAATCATCCTGCGATAGATACGATTAAAAAATATATTACAGATTTACAGTATATTGAGGATTACAAAGGAAATATGTTTTCTAATACAAGTTATCGCTATTATTATGCCTTGAAAATGAATGCTTGTGCATATAATTTTGATAAAAACGGAGAGATTAAAAATAATGGAAACATAGGTCAAATGGCAAAAGGCTGGTATACGTTTGATCCGATGAAAGATGCAAAAGTGTTCCAAGATTTTGCAAAAGTGAGTAATTTTAGAGTATTCTATAAGAACAACCAACCGTATTATACAGAACTTTTGCAAAGGTATAATCAATTAAATCCAATTCAGAAAATGCAAAATTGGTTGGATAAAAAGTTCGGATTTGGTTATGGTTCATACGCAGTATATTTTTCGCCGTTAATTTATGGAGCGCATTCTACATCGCGTTTTGAGGATAACGGATTTACACAAACTATTATGTTCATTGCTCGTGCAGATTTTGATTCAAAATTGACTCCTACGCAAAATGAATTGTTAGAATCACGTGTTGTATTTACTGAAATCGATCATAATTATGTAAATCCTGTTTCTGATAAATATGTGAAACAAATCAATGAAGCATTGTCAAATCGTAAAAAGTGGGCGAAACCTACAATAACTGATATGTATGAATCACCTTACAAGGTTTTTAACGAATACATGACTTTTGCTGTTTATATATTATATGTTCATGATAATTATAGCAAAACAGATTTGGATAAATATTTGCCAGAATTGAATGGAATGATGAGTAATATGAGAGGTTTTGCGAAATTTACAGATTTTAATCAAGTAATGCTTGCAAAGTACAAAGAAAATCCATCAATTAATATGACTGATTTATATGAATATATGCTTGATTGGTGTAAAAAAGAGAATGAAATAGATTAGTTTTTTATACAAATAATAGATTTTTTTAATTTCAAACATGAAAAATTTCCTACTCAAAAAAGATATACAAATTTCTGCAAAACGATATTTTATCGATGCAATGGGCGCAATGGCTTATGGTTTATTTGCGACTTTATTGGTTGGTACAATTTTGAAAACTATTGGTGAAGAGTTAGATATTTCTTTTTTAACTGATATTGTTTGGCCAGTTGCGAATCAAGCGACAGGACCTGCGATAGCATTGGCTATTGCTTATAGTTTACGAGCACCTCAATTGGTGTTATTTTCGTCAGCAGTTATAGGAATTGCAGCATATCAATTAGGTGGACCTTTAGGTGTTTTTATAGCGACAATTGTAGCGGTTGAAGTGGGAAAAATGGTAGCAGGCGAAACACGTATAGATATTGTAATTACACCGATTATTACTGTTTTGGTTGGAGTAATCTTAGCACAAATCATTGGTCCTTCTGTTCAACAAATGATGAAATGGATTGGTGAAATAATTATATTATCAACCGATTCTAATCCTTTGATAATGGGAGTTGTAATTGCTGTAATTGTCGGTATGGTTTTGACTTTACCAATTTCATCAGCTGCTTTGTGTCTAATGTTAGAATTAGACGGTTCAGCAGCTGGAGCTGCAACAATAGGTTGTTGTGCACAAATGATTGGATTTGCTACAATCAGTTTTAAGGATAATGGTTTGAAAGGTGTTTTAGCACAAGGATTAGGGACAAGTATGTTACAGGTTCCGAACATTTATAAAAATTGGAAAATTTGGATTCCACCAACTTTAGCTTCAGTGATTATAGGTCCAATTGGAATTATTTATTTCAATATGGAAAATACAGCTCTAGAATCGGGGATGGGTTCTTGTGGTTTGGTTGGACAAATAGGAACTTTCAATGCCATGAAATCTAAATATGATACTTCATATATTTTAACTTCAATATTAATTTTGCAAATCATTGCTCCAGCAATTATTTCATATTTAATTTACATTTTCATGAAAAAGAAAAACTGGATAAAAGATGGTGATATGAAGTTGGGGTAAATAAAAAATCGGTTGGATAATTCCAACCGATTTTTTATTTAGTTTATACAATATTGATTATTGTAATTTCGAAAAATCAATTTGTGGTGCAGTTTGTTTGTTATCAAACTTGAAAGCTGTTCCAGGTTGTTCAATTTCATTAAAAAAGCCTCCCATCTTCAAGAAATATCCAGTAGATGTTGTTCCTCCAGTTGCATCAATACGTTGATTTGCTTTATAAGTTGCATCAACAGTTAATTTTGCTCCATTTACTTTTTTCCATTCTCCATCATAAACCCATTGATTGTTGAAGTTTACTTTTCTAGTTAAGTAACCTTGTGTTGGCATAAAATTTTCTAGGAAAGAGTGAAATCTTTTTAGGTATGTATTTGTTTTAGGGCGTTTAAAGCTTGCGATGATTTGCCAATTATTCGTTTCTGGCATAAAAAACCAAGCTGTATAAGTTGTCGAATTATCACCATTTGGAACACCTTTCAATAAGAATTTATACGTTGTATCGGCTTTCCAATTGTATTTCATATAACTTTGTCCACCAGAACCTTCGTTACCGAATTCTCCTGTTTTCACATTGTCTCCTTTCTTTAACAAAACGATTTTTTCATCATCAGGAATACTTTTTGGGTCATCAGTTACGAAAGGACTCCAAACTGAAAACAAAATACGTCTTTCCGTTTCTGAATTAGCTTGAATTCCGAAATATCCTTCTCCAAAACCGTTTGCCATATAATAAGAACCAATTATATCAGCGTCTTTTGGTACAACGATTTCATTGTAGTAATATGAAACATTTTTATCAGAAGGAATTTCATAGGCTAAATGGCAAGAAGGTCCACGTCTCGCCCAATAATAGTACTGCGGATCGTTGCTATAAATAATTCCGTTGTCTACAGCAGTTCCACTAACTATAAAATCTGTAATAGCAATTTCGCCTTTCAATCCGCTTAAATCAACAGAAACATAACCCGGTTTTGAAATAGCGAATGTACCTACAGAAATAGTTTTATCAGTAGATTTCCAATTGTATTTTTTTGTTTTTTTATTGAAACCAACATTTAATTGAGCGTCATTTTTAGCTTCACCCTTTAATTGAATATTAACATTTCCAGTTCCTAAAACTTTGAAATACGTTTTTGTTACATTTTTAGTTTGTGGAGAAATTAAAGCATCCACTTTTGTAACTGTAGATGATGATCCTTCTTTATGACCGACTTCAAAAGCATTTCCAACCAAAGGAATGTCATAAGTTTTTGTTTGTTGAGCGATTACATTTCCTCCAACCAAAACGGAAAGAGAGAATAAGATGTAATGAATTGTTTTCATGGTGTTAATTTAATTTATATTTTAATAATTCGTATCCCCTCCTTCAAGACCAACTGTATTTGATTCTTTTACAGTTTTTTTAATAACATTTTTATCATCATTGTTATTTTTCGGTTGATTTATTTCTTTTTCGATGATTTGTGTAGGTGATCTATCTACAGTATTAATTTGTGGCTGGTTTTCTTCAATTTTTTGATTTTCAGTAGTTTTTTTCTTAGTATTACGCAATTTATCCAACAAACGTTTTGCTTGCTTAGCTTCTTCAGTTCCGTCATAAGCAGTAATTACAATTTCTAAAGCTTGTTCAAAATCGCTATCTTTTCCCGTTTGTTTGATTACATAAGCATTTAATAAAGCAAATTTAGCAATGATAATTTCAGTAGGAAATTTTACAATTGCTTCTTGTACTTTTTTCTTTACGTCATCATATTTTTTATCTTGATACAACGTGTATGCAACTTTGTAGGCTTCTAAAGCTTCTTTTGTTTCAGCAGTGATGTATTCAACTTCTGGATTAAGAATATAACCTGCATAAATCGTATTTGGATATTTTGTTAGAATGATATTTTTGTATTCATCTTCTAATTTTTGATCACGATTTTTATAAATACGATACAATTGATAAGTCGCTTTTAATAACACATCTTCCGATTTTGGAGGCGAAGCAACCAAGGCTTTCAACTCTTTTCCAGCTAATTCTGAGTTATTGAAAATATCAAAATATCCAGTACCTAAAGACAATTGCGTTGTATCTCTCACAACTTTCAACTCATTCAATGCTTTTTGAGAAGTTGGAATTTGATCTAAATAATAATCAAGTTCAAAACGTCTTGGATCGCCAGCAGCAATTTGCCCTGTCAATTCATTCTGTTTATCCTCAATTGCAGTACTTATCGCATTCGAATTTCTCCAATTATCTTTTAAGGAAATTCCTCCCCAAATACGTTGGAATTCTTGCTGTCCAGTCGATTTTAAATTTTGATTATAGAAATAGAATTTTCCTTTATCAGCATTATTAAAACTCGTCGTAAAACTTGCTGTTTTATTCTCTAACTGAAAAGTTTCCATTTCTTTTTGCTCTTCTATAGCTTGCTTTTCTTCTTTTTTCTTTAATTTTTCAATATAATCTGTGAAGAATTTTGATTGATCTTCTTTTGGAAGTGCTGCAAGTTTTAGAATTGAATCATTTTTCTGAACTAAATAATGTTTTTCCATCAATTTTTTCAAAACATCATTTCGTTTCTGAATACGCGTTTGATCTTCTGGCAAATTATAACTTGTTTGTGCCGAATCATAATAAGCCGATGCGTAAACATAATCGTTTTGCTTGAACTTTATATCACCATAATTTTCGAAAGCGCGCCCACGAATATAAGGATCAGACATTGGTTCCTTCAAACTCAATTTTGCATATTCTACAGCATCATCCATTTTGTCAGCTCGAAAAGCCATTTCAGAAATTCCGTAATATAACTCGTTTTTCTTCGATGCATAAATTCCTTTATTCGAGATGTCCAACAAGTTTTGCTTGTAATTTCCGTAATTATTAATTTTTGGATCAAAATTAGCTGCAATCGCCAACTGCGATTTGATTTCCATATCAAATCCAGGCTTCATTTTATAAACTTGCGTGAAAGCTTCACCAGCCTCTTGTTGTTTTCCTAATTTAGAAAAAACTTGTCCTAACGTATAAAATATTCGAACTCGTTCATCTTTATTTGTAGAAAAATATTCGGCTTTTTGCAATGGATCAAGTGCTTCTTCGTACTTTTTTTGATCAATTAAAAATTGAGCATAGGTACGCGCAATCATTGTTTTTAATTCTTTACTTTTATACGGATCGTTTTCGTAAAGTTTTTGCAAAGTTTCAGCTCCATCAAAGTAATTTCCTCCTTTTATTTCGGAAACAGTTTTGTAAACATGCGCTTCTTGAGCGTATTTAGAATCTTTGAAATTTTTGACAACATAGTTTAAAGCATCAAGCGCTTCAAAGTATTTTTTTTGATAAAATAATGATTTTCCAATCAATAAATAAGCGCGACCCATCAAAGGATTATTTTCTTTTCCTTTAATTAACATCGAATGTTTTTCGATTGCTTTCGAAGCTTTTGCCTCTACAGCAGCAAATCCAACAGGTTTTTCTACTTTATCTTGATTATTTCGATTTCCACTTCCAATACCAAAATTGGGCGTATTAAATTCACCTAAATTAGCAGAGTCCGAAACAGAAAAATATTCTATTCCAATAGGTAAAATTTTCGAGTAATTTTCTACATAATTTGTTTGTAGTTCTGTGTTCTTTTTTTCTAACTCATCCTCAGCATTGAATACTCCATTAAACCACGATGTCATCTTGTGATATTGTCGGTTTTTGAAACTATTTTTTTGCGTAGAACAGCCGATTAAAAAACTTGCGGCGAAGATACTCAGTACAATCTTTTTCATGATAGCGAATAAAAACAAATCTACAATAAAACGTTCGATTAGAAAAAATCTTGTATCCCTCGAAAAAATAAGATAATTTTATGTGGAATAGAAATAATAGAGAAGCGACTTTTTACGGGATGATTATAAAATGATAGCTAACGTTTTAGCTTTAATGTAATTAGTGATTTGACTAAGAAAAATCATTGCAATTGTTGTTAAATTATTTAGAATATTCGTTTAAATTCGACCAATAATAATGTTTTAAAGGAACAGCATGAAAGCTTTTTTAGCGAAAATTTTTGCAAAATACATTGTCAATAAAGAACAAAAGTGGATAAATAATCCGCTGGAAACACAAGACAAAATTCTAAATGAATTGATTGTTGCTGCAAAAAATACAAAGTTTGGAGTTGATCATCATTTTGAATCAATCAAAAATTATGAAGATTTCAAATCGCAAGTTCCAATCAACGATTACGAAGGGTTGAAACATTATTTTGATGAGGTAATTGAAGGGAAACCTAATATTCTATGGCCTGGAAAACCTCTTTATTTAGCTAAAACTTCTGGAACTACTTCTGGTGCAAAATATATTCCGCTTACAAAAGAATCCGTTCCTTCGCATATAAATTCTGCTCGAAATGCTTTATTGTTTTATATTAATGAAACAAAGAACTCTAATTTTGTTGACGGAAAAATGATTTTCTTGCAAGGAAGTCCAATTCTCGAAGATAAAAATGGTTTGAAAGTTGGTCGACTTTCTGGAATTAGTGCGCATTTTGTTCCAAATTATTTGCAAAAAAATCGTTTGCCGTCTTATGAAACAAATGTGATTGAAGATTGGGAAACGAAAGTGGATAGAGTAGTGGATGAAACGGTGAAAGCTGATATGACGCTGATTTCTGGGATTCCGCCTTGGTTGATTATGTATTTTGAACGATTGATTAAAGTTTCTGGAAAAGAAAACGTTCAGTCGATTTTTAAGAATTTACAATTAATGGTAACAGGAGGTGTAAATTATGAACCTTATCGTGATAAAGTGAATCAACTAATTGGTCGAAAAATAGATTGTATTCAGACTTATCCTGCTTCAGAAGGGTTTATTGCGTATCAAGATTCTCAAAAAAATGATGATTTATTGCTTTTATTGAATAATGGAATTTTTTATGAATTTGTTCCAGTTGAAGAGTTTTTTGATGAAAATCCAACCCGAATTTCATTGAAAGATGTTGAAGTAGGAAAAGATTATGTTCTAATTCTCAATACAAACGCAGGTTTGTGGGGATATAATATTGGTGACACAGCTCGTTTTACCTCGATAAAACCTTATAGAATTGTTGTTTCTGGTCGAATTAAACATTATACATCTGCTTTTGGTGAGCATGTAATTGGTCACGAAGTGGAACAGGCGTTGCAAAAAACTTTAGAAAAATATCCAGCGAGTGTAAATGAGTTTACAGTTGCGCCTCAAGTCAATCCAGCAGAAGGTTTGCCTTATCACGAATGGTTAATAGAATTTGATCAAAAACCACAAGATATAACTATTTTTAATCAAGAATTAGATACACAAATGCGTCGCCAAAATACGTATTACGATGATTTAATTACGGGAAATATCTTGCGTCCGCTTGTCGTTTCTGAGGTTAAAACAGAAGGTTTTCAGCATTATATGAAATCGATAGGGAAATTAGGTGGACAAAATAAAGTTCCTCGTTTGTCTAATAATCGCGAAATTGCAGATGAATTTTACAGTCTAAACTTAATTACTACAAATTGAACACACACACAACAATAGATAAAATGATTTACAAAACGGTAAAAAGTTCATTGGTAACTTTTTCGCAATTAATGCTTCCATCACATTCCAATTTTAGTGGAAAAATACACGGTGGATTCATTCTTTCTCTACTCGATCAAATTGCATTCGCATGTGCTTCCAAATATTCTGGAAAATACTGTGTTACGGCGTCTGTGGATAGAGTAGATTTCTTAACGCCAGTAGAAGTAGGAGAATTATTAACGCTAAAAGCATCGGTAAACTATGTCGGAAGAACGTCAATCGTCGTAGGAATTCGAGTAGAAAGTCAAAATATCCAAACAAGTGAAATTAAACATTGTAATTCGTCTTATTTTACGATGATATGCAAAGAAGAAAATGGTGAAAAAGCAGAAGCTCCAAAATTAATTTTGAAGAATCTGAACGAAGTTCGACGCTTTTATAAAGCTTTGCATCGAATTGAAGAACATACAAAAGCAAAAGAACAAATAAAAGATCCGATTGATTATAAATCGCAAGATTTAATTGATCATTTATTGGATAATCATTTCGTGAAAATAGAACTAGATTAAAGTTTTTACATCATTAATAAATAACTCAATTCTGAAAATGAATTGAGTTATTTTGTTTATAGGGTTTTGATAAATAGTTTATATTTTATCTCCTAATTGTTATGCTCCAAAAAATTGATTATTTAATTTGAGTGGCATTACTAAATTGCAAATTATTTAATTTTAAGAAAATTAGGCATTGTATTTGTTTTATCGATTCTTAATATCAAAACCAAACTTTTTATTTAATTCATTATTATGAAAACTCTCTTCAAATTTTTATTACTATTCATTGCAAGTACAACTATTTCATTTGCTCAATCTTCTGGTTTAAATAGTCAATTAATACAAACAAATTTTACTGAAAATAGCTCTAAATCTTCAAATCCTATTAGTTTTGCTGTAGCAGGAAGTGTATTTGTTTTAGCTTTTTGTGCTTTTCGTTTCAGAAAAAAAATTGTCTAAAACGAAACAAATCATTTTTTCGAAATCAGAAAAACGATTTAATTTCTAAATTTGTAAAATGAAATATTTATTCATTTTACTTGTATTGTTAGTGCTGTTTGTTATTTACAAAAAATTAAAAACAGTTCCAATTGAAAAACCACTTCCGAAAGAAGAAGAACCAAAAATATCGTTTTTAAAAATTGAAAAAAATGATGATTTGATTGATGATTCTAATCAACAAATTTCAGAATTTCAAGTAAAAATAGATTCGGTAACAAAGAAAAAAAATACATTAGAATTCTTAATTTCTATTCAAAATAATACCGAAAAAACAGTTCGTATAAATATCGTTGAAGCTGATTTTTATTCAAATTTTTCTCAAAAAAAAATCAAAGCTGATGTTACATTTTATGGAGAATTGGCAATGGGGACAAATGATATTTTATTGAAAAATACCATTTTACCTGATTCTCACGTTATCCGAAATATTTATTTTTTCGAAACAGATTTAATTCATTTTAATCAAAACGATTATCTGGAAATTGATATAGAAATTAATGGAGAACATCATCAGTTCAAAAACTATTTTCATCAAACAACTTTCGAATCGATTAAATACATTCAGTAATCTGATTTTTTGATTTGAATTGTAAGGCTTAATTTTGCATTTCAGAATTTAGAGATATGAAACATATACAATTGATGCTTGGAAGCTTGATGCTTTTTGGATTAACAGCTTGTCAAACACCAAAAATAGTTACTGAACAACAACCAGTTCAGCAAAAAAGTTTGCAAGTTGATGGTAAAATTTATGCTGCATTTTTTCAACAACGTGCTGCTGAATATCAAGCCTTAAGCCAGCAAGCTTATAATGTTGCTAAAATGAGATTGGATGAAGCAATTGCGACAAAAGGCGCAAAACCTTTAGCGATTGTAACGGATATTGACGAAACTTTTTTGGATAATTCGTACTATGCAGTAGAAATGGCGCGTCAAGGAAAAACGTGGTCGCAAGAAACTTGGGCAAATTGGACGTCGAAAGGAATTGCAACTCCTTTGGCTGGTTCTCAAGAGTTTTTTCAGTATGCAGCGAGTAAAGGTGTTCAGATTTTTTACGTTACAAATCGATACGAAGTAGAGCGTCCTGGAACTTTGGCAAATTTAGAAAAATACAATTATCCAATTCAAAGTGCTCAGAATTTGATTTTGAGAAGTAAAGAAAGTAGCAAAGAAGCACGTCGTCAAAATATTTCGAAAGATTATGACATTGTTTTATTGTTAGGAGATAGTTTAACAGATTTTTCTTCTTTATTTGATAATCATAAATCTGAAAAAGAAAGAGCGGCAGCTGTAGAAACTTTAAAATCTGAATTTGGAAAACGATTTATTGTATTGCCGAATGTTGGATATGGAGATTGGGAATCTGCAATATTTGATTACAAATATGACTTGACGCAAGAGCAAAGAGATTCGATTATATACGAAGCTGCGAGAGAAACTCCTGTGAAATAAAGAATAAATACACAATGAAAACTGTCTTAATCGGACAGTTTTTTTTTGATTTATAAAAAAGTGAGAAATTAAATTTTAAATACATTTAACATGTTTTTGTTAAAAATAATCTATTAATTATTATTTGATCTGTAAAAAAATAATATTTATTTATTGAATATATAGTTTTTTTCTTTGTGCTGTATAATATTTAAGCATTCACCTATTTGTAAATTAAACTATAAATAACCTATATTTATAAGCTGGTTGTTTAGGCAATCATCAACCAATATTTAAAAAAAAATTATATCAAAACACATGAGTCAATCACAAAAAACTAATTGGGGTCAATTTATCCCACTGGTTACAGTATTCTTCTTTTGGGGATTCGTAGCGGCAAGTAATGAAATTTTAATTCCAGTTTTTAAAAAATCATTTGATTTATCCCAAGCCGAAAGTCAATTAGTCGCAGTAGCTTATTATATAGCTTATACGGTTGGAGCTTTAATTTATATGGGCGTTTCATTATTAGCTAAACAAGATTTAATCAATAAATTTGGGTATAAGAATTCATTATCTTTTGGACTTCTTTTATCAGCTATTGGAACGCTTTTTTTTATTCCAGCAGCCAATACAGGATCATTTCCTTTAATGTTAACAGGTTTGTTTACTGTAGGTCTAGGTTTTTCGTTGCAACAAACTGTTGCTAATCCGCTTGCAATTGCTTTAGGAGATGCAAGTACTGGATCTCAACGTTTAACATTAGCTGGAGGTATTAATAACTTAGGAACTACAATTGGACCTTTAATTGTTGCTTATGCAATTTTTGGTGCAGGAGGAGAAGGAGAAACAACTTTGAGTATAGAAGCAGTTAAAATTCCATATTTGTGTTTGGGTGTTGCTTTTTTAGCTGTTGCTATTTTCTTGAAATTTTCGTCTTTACCAAATCATCCAGAACAAGAAGAGGATAGTGCGATTGCAACTTCAAAAAATGATAAATCATCAGCCTTAAAATATCCTCAATTATTATTAGGAATGCTTGCGATCTTCTTATATGTAGGTGTAGAAGTTTCTACTGTAAGTAATTTACCAGCATATATGCACAATGAATTAGGGTTCGATATACAAGGAGTAACACCATATGTTTCGTTATATTGGGCAAGTATGATGATTGGTCGTTGGGGTGGTGCAGCAGAAGCATTTGGTTTAGATAAGACAAAAACATTGGCTCTTAAATTTATAGCACCTTATTTAGCTTTTGGGATTTTCTTATTAGTTAATTACATTGCAGGGCATGATTTGAAACCATTTTATCTATATAGTGTAATTATTTTAATAATGATTTTAGCTTCTTTATGGACAAATGGAAACCCTGCTAAAATGTTATTAACTTTCTCAATTATTGGAATTGTAGCATTATTAATCGGAATGAATACAACTGGTTTAGTCTCTATTTATTCTATTACAAGTGTTGGTTTGTTCTGTAGTACATTATGGCCTTGTATTTTTGCATTAGCAATTAATGGTTTAGGAAAAAACACTTCGCAAGGAAGTAACTTCTTAATTATGATGATTATGGGAGGAGGATTAGTAAGTATATTCCAAGGGTATATTGCAGATTTATCAACTGTTCATTCTAGTTATATTGTTTGTATTTTATGTTTTGTGTATCTTGTATTTTATGCAATTGCAACGCCTAAAATTCTTAAAAAACAAGGAATAAATCTTGGTGAAGTTAAATCTGAAGGAGGACATTAGGAAGATTTAATATTTAGTAATTTAATAAAAGGCTGTTTTATAATTTATTATAAAACAGCCTTTTCAGTTATTGAATTAATATAATAGGTGAAGGGACAAGAGAAACAACAAATTACAACATTTTGACAAGGTTCTAGAAAATATTCTAATTAGAATAATTCAAATACCACTACCCAGACAGCATCGCTATAAATCTATTTACTGGTCTAGGGATTAGTGCTAATGGAGAAAATTATATTACTGCTCAAAAAATAAATTAGTGAGTTAATAAAAAACTCAACCATTTGGTTGAGTTTTTTATTTCTTACGATATGCCAATATTTTATCAATACGATTACCGTCTTTGTCTACAATTTCTAGTGTCAAATCTTCTACTTCTACCTTATCACCAACATTTGGAATGGTTTCGTATTTATCTAAGAAAATTCCAGCAACGGTAACATATCTATTTTCGATGTCTTCGTCGATATCAATCTCAAAAAACTTCTCGAATTCATAGATCGAAAATTGCCCATCGATCAACCATGTACCATCTTCACGTTCTACGATTTCGTAATCTTCGTCTTGGTTCTCTGGTGTATCACCAACCAATTCGTCCAAAATATCGTTTATTGTTACAATTCCAGCCGTCGTACCATATTCGTCTAAAATAATGGCAAAATGTGCTTGTGAATTCTGTAACATTTCCAACAAAGGATAACTAAACGAATTTTCATTGACAAAAATAGGTTTGTGTATAAATTTTTTCAGGCTAAAATCTTCCTTACTTACACCAAACATATCTTTTAGTTTCAAGATACCAACGATTTCGTCCAGATTATTGTTCTTCGTAACAGGGTAGGCTGAATATTTATTTTTCTTAACTTTTGCACGTGCTTTCTCATAATCATCTGAAATATCTAATGAAGCAATTTCCGAACGATGCGTTGCTAACGTGTTCACACGACGATCTCCAAGCTCGAAAACACGTTCTAAGATTTCGTGTTCTTTTTCCTGAATTTCACCACCTTCTGTACTTTCTTTGATGATATTTTTAATTTCTTCTTCCGAAACAACTTCGCTGCTATCGTCTTTAATACCAAACAATTTTAAGAAAAAATTATTGGTAACTGTTAACAACCAAACGAATGGAGAAGTGATGATAGATAACCATTTCATCGGTTTCGAAACAATAGTAGAAACCATTTCAGGAAATTTCATTCCCAAACGTTTTGGTAATAATTCGCCAAATACAATCGAAAAATAAGTGATGATTACTACCATAATAATTGGAGAAAGTGTTTTGGCGTAAGGTGCAATGAAAGAAATAGATGTTAAAAATTCTGTTAAATTTGCAGTTAGTTTATCACCCGAGAAAACCCCTAATAAGATACCAATAAGGGTAATTCCGATTTGTACGGTTGATAAAAATTTGTTCGGATTCTCAGCAAGTTCTAAAGCCGTTTTAGCACCAGAACTTCCTTTCTTCATTTGATTTTCTAATTTGAATTTTCTTGACGAAACAAGTGCCATTTCTGACATGGAAAAAATTCCGTTCAATAAAATCAATACGATTATTATAACAATCTCCACTTTTATTCTTTAATTTTGATAAAAATAAACCAAAATCTAATACTTACCATAATGTCTCAATTTAATATTATGAAATTTTCTTATTTAATTTTACTTGCTTTTATGCTAAATGCTGGTTGTGCTTTCGGTAACAGCGATCAAACTCCAGAAGAAACAGATACTATTTTACCTACTTTTACAACGGCTGAATTGATTGGTAAAGGCAACCCTACGATGGTTGGAAATGGGTATAAATTGTTGCCAGAAGTTGCAAAACAATTTGAATTAATGAAAGCTGATGCACAAAAAGCAGGTTTTAAAATACAAGTGATTTCGAGCTATAGAAATTATACGTATCAAAACGGAATTTGGGAGCGCAAGTATAAAGCAAATCAAGCGAAGAAAATTGCAGCGAAAGAAAACATCGAAAAGATTATTGAATATTCTACCATTCCAGGAACTTCTCGTCACCATTGGGGAACTGATTTGGATATTATAGACGGAACGCGCGGAATACCAGCAGATCCGTTGAATGAGAAACATTTTAACGAAGGAGGATCAATGCATAAATTTAAACTTTGGTTAGATGAAAATGCATCTAAATATGGTTTTTATTTGGTGTACACGGATAATTCAGCGAGAAAAGGATTCAAATATGAACCGTGGCATTTTACGTATAAAGCGATTTCTGAACCGATGTTACAAGCTTATAAAAAGCTTGATATTAAAAAGGTTTTACAAGAAAATAAATTGTTAGGAAGCGAAAATTTTACAGATGATTTTATCGAAAAATATCGAAAAGAAAATATTTTGGATATAAATCCTGTTATTAAATAGTTAAAGCTCCTTTTTGGAGCTTTTTTTGTGGTATCTTTAAATAAAATTTAAGAGATTATACTTTCTGATGAGATTAACATTTTTCATATCGTTATTTTTGAGCATGAGTTTACTAACTTTTGCCAAACAATCGATTGTGAAAGATTTGGATGGCGATGGAAAGTTTGACAAGGTTTCAATTAATTTTGAAACGAATAAAATAGAGTTTTTACTTTCTGATACTGAATATAAAAAGCAGAGTAGTTTAGCTTTTAATGAATTGGATCGTAATACGAAGATTGAGGAAACAAAGAAAGGTTTCAAGATTATCAATAAAATAGGAGATGTTTTGTTTACATCTTATTTTCGATACAATCGTCAGACAAAAAAGATTGAATTATCTGCCATAAAACGTTCAATAGTTTCGGATGATTATTCGAAAGAAAATGGCGAATCAACTTTTATTACAGCTACAAAAGAGTTTATTGCGAAATGGAATAGTTTGGATAAATCATCAAATAAAGTGATTGCTTTACCAACGCTAAAAACTAAAATTGATTTGGATGTTATTTCTTTGAATGATTTTAATGATGCATTTCTGAATAAATTTAATCAACAAAGTTTGACTTTTTATAAAGCTGAAATCTCCAAGCAAAAATAATTATTGCTCCAAATCTATTGTTCTGAATGTTAGATTAATTCGTGGCGAATTTACTTTTTTAGTAGGAGGTAAGCGATGCAGCCAATAATCTTGTGTTTCATTTTTCATAACTAATAAACTACCACTTGCAAGATTTAAAGCAATTACTTCTTTAGTTTCTTTATGTTTAAAACCAAATTTACGTTCAGCGCCGAAACTTAGCGAGGCAATTGCGCCATGACGTTTCAATTGTTTTTCACCATCACTATGCCAAGCCATCCCTTCGGAACCATCGTGATATAAATTTACCAAACAAGAATTATAAGTTTCGCCAGTTTTTTCCTCAGCTAATTTTTTTAATTCAAGTAAAGTATCAGTCCAAGGCAAAGCTGTTTTCATGATTTTGGAATAGGTATAAGCAAATGGAAAATCTCCATACCAAGCAATTTTTCGTTTAGTTTCTATCAATTTTCCAAATATTATTGCTTGATCGTTTTTCCATTCAATTTCATTTAATAATATAGAATAATAATGATGCGCTTTTTCATCGGTCATAATTTGTCCAAAATAATTTACAGTTCCATCTTTTGGAAGTAGATTTTGTTGTCCGTCAAATAAATCGTTAAAAAGATCCATTTATAGTTTTATATGATCAAAAATAAGGAATTTAGATTTAATTCAGTTAATGTAATGTGCAGATAAATAAAGTTTTACTAACGTTTGTTATTTAAAATTTAATATTGAATAAGTCAAAAAAAAATTGGATTATATAATTTTTTATTTATTTTTATTTAACCAAAATTTAACACAATATGAATAAATTGATTTTTAAGAACACAATTAAGTTCTTCCTTGTAAGTAGTATTTTACTTCTTGTTTCTGTCTTTTTAAAAATGTTAAATGTAGATCATGCGGATTTTATCTTGAACATCAGTTTCTCGGTTACAATTATTTCGCTTATCGCTGTAATGATGAGTTATAAGACTATAAGGGGGAAAAACAATTTTTCTATGGATTAATTTTTACGTATTAATTTAATTAATAATTTTGGTTGTTTATTTGTGAAAAGATAAACAACCAACTATTGTTATTTTAATAAACTGCCTCAGCGATTCTTTTTGTATTTATAGAATTACTCATTGTATAAAAATGTAATCCAGGAACACCAAAATCGATCAACTCTTTACATTGTTGAATACACCATTCAATTCCGATTTCCTTGATTCGTTCCTTATCTTTCGACTTCAAAACTTCCATTGCCAAAGCTTCTGGTAAGTCCAAATAGAAATTTTGTGGAATCGACGTTAGTTGATTGAAAGTTGTCAAAGGTTTTATACCCGGAATAATCGGAATATTAATATCCATTTCGCGACATTTTTTAACGAAATCAAAATATTTCTGATTATCAAAAAACATTTGCGTCACGATATAATCAGCTCCCAATTCCACTTTCTTTTTCAAATAATACAAATCCATTGCAAGATTTGGTGATTCGAAATGCTTCTCAGGATAACCCGCTACACCAATACAAAAATCCATTGCATGCGATTCTTGTAGTTCGTCGTCTAGATAATTTCCTGTATTCAAAGCAGTAATTTGCTCAATCAATTCCGAAGCATTTGCATGTCCACCAACTTCAGGAACAAAAGATTTTTCCGATTTTATAGGATCTCCACGTAAAACCAAAAGATTGTCAATTCCCAAGAAATTCAAATCGATTAACGCATCTTCTGTATCTTCTTTTGTAAATCCACCACAAATCAAATGCGGAATTGCGTCTATCTTATAATGATTCTGTATTGCAGCACAAATTGCAACTGTACCAGGACGTTTTCGTACCTGATAACGTTTCAATAACCCATTTTCTTTCTGTTTGTAAATATACTCTTGACGATGATAAGTTACATCGATAAAAGCTGGATTTAACTCAACTAACGGGTCTAAAGTTTTGAACGTCGCATTGACATCTTGTCCTTTCAAAGGCGGTAAAATCTCTACAGAAAATAATGGTTTTCCGTTTGCGCGTTCTATATGTTCGGTAACTTTCATTCTTTATTTTATCGTTTAGCGAAGTTCGAATCTCGAATTTCGATTATATATTTTCTTTTATATGGGCGTTTCCTTCGGGCGGGCTTTTCGTTACAATCTTTTTTGTTAATTTCGACTTCGTCCAATCAACAAAAAAGGATTTTCACTACAATCCCTAACGCATTTTTTTATTTTGTTCTACGTTCGTTGTCATTCCGAGCTTGTCGAGGAATCTGAGATTCTTTATTTCGAAATGCTCATTTTGAATGATAAATTTTATTTTTACTTAACGCTTTTACGCCAAATTAGGACTCAACCAACGTTCAGCTTTATCAAGTTCTATATTTTTACGTTTCGCAAAATCTTCAACCTGATCCAATTTTATTTTACCAACTCCGAAATATTTTGCTTCTGGATTTCCAAAATAATAACCCGAAACAGATGAAACTGGATACATCGCCAACGAACTTGTTAACTCAATCCCTGCATTTTTCTCTACATCCAAAATTTTGAAAATTGTTTCTTTTTCTAAATGGTCAGGACATGCAGGATAACCAGGAGCAGGGCGAATTCCTTTATATTTTTCTGAAATTAATTCGTCATTTGATAAAGTTTCATCTTTCGCATAACCCCAAACTTCTGTACGAACATATTTGTGCAAATATTCTGCATAAGCTTCAGCTAGACGATCGGCAATTGCTTTCACCATAATCGAATTGTAATCATCTAAATTTGTTTCGTAAGCATTAGCAACTTCTTCAATTTCATGACCAGCTGTGACAGCAAATGCACCGATATAATCTTGAATTGCTGAATCTTTCGGCGCAATAAAATCAGCAATCGAAATATTTGGTTGTTTTTTCGATTTTTTCGCTTGTTGACGAAGTGTATAAAACTCCTCTATTTTATTATTATTTTCATCAAACAATTCAATCGTATCATCGTTTACTGTATTCGCTTTAAAAAGTCCAAAAACAGCTTTCGGTTTAGCTAAATTTTCAGCTTCAATTTTATTTAACATTGACAAAGCATCTACATATAATTCTTTGGCATTTGTTCCGACAATTTCATCATCTAAAATCGCAGGAAATTTACCATGTAAATCCCATGTTTTGAAAAATGGCGTCCAATCGATAAAATCTCTTAATTCAGAAACTGTTGTTTGATGTGTAAAAACACCTAATTTATTTGGTTTAAAAGGTTTATTTTCTTCAAAATCAACTTTTAGTTTATTTTTTCGAGCATCTTCAATCGATAAGTATTCCTTTGATACAGCACGATTTAAGAAACCTTCTCTAATTTTTATGTAATCAGTAGTAGTTTCTGTTAGCAATTCCTCCTGTTGATTTCCAATCAATTTTTGACAAATCGTAACCGAACGAGAAGCATCTAAAACATGAATTGCTTTGTCATATTCTGGTGCAATTTTTACAGCTGTATGTGCCTTAGAAGTTGTTGCGCCACCAATCATCAGTGGAATATCAAGATTAAGACGTTTCATTTCTCTGGCAACATGCACCATTTCATCTAAGGATGGAGTAATCAATCCAGAAAGACCAATCACATCGACATTATTTTTTTGCGCTTCGTCTAAAATTGTTTCAGAAGAAACCATTACGCCTAAATCGATAATCTCGAAACCATTACAGCTTAAAACGACTGAAACAATATTTTTTCCGATATCGTGAACATCACCTTTTACAGTTGCCATTAAGATTTTAGAAGGCTCTTTGTCTGTTTTATTTCTAAGTTTTTCTTCCTCTAAAAATGGCGTTAAATAAGCAACAGATTTTTTCATTACGCGAGCCGATTTAACTACTTGAGGCAAGAACATTTTTCCGCTTCCGAAAAGATCTCCAACAACGTTCATTCCGTCCATCAAAGGACCTTCAATAACACGTAATGGCGAACCAATTTTTTTCAAAGCTTCTGCAGTATCTTCGTCAATAAATTCTGTAATTCCTTTTACTAAAGAAATTTCAATACGCTTTTCTAAAGGTAATTCGCGCCAAGCATCATCTTTCTTTTTCTCTTTTGTAACACCTTTTAGATGTTCGGCAAAATCAATCAAACGCTCTGTTGCATCGTCACGTCGATCCAATAAAACATCTTCAACGTGTTCTAATAAATCTTTTGGAATATCATCGTAAATCTCAATCATTTCTGGATTGACGATTCCCATGTCCATTCCGTGTTTAATGGCGTGATATAAAAACGCCGTGTGCATCGCTTCACGAACCGCATTGTTTCCACGGAAGGAAAATGAAACATTCGAAACTCCACCCGAAACTAACGCATGCGGAAGATTTTCTTTGATCCATTTTGTTGCATCAAAAAAATCGATGGCATTACGGCGATGTTCTTCCATTCCTGTTGCAACTGGGAAAATATTCACATCAAAAATGATATCTCTTGGATTGAAATTTACTTGATTTACCAAAATATCATACGAACGTTTTACGATTTCGATTCGACGTTCATAATTATCCGCTTGACCTTTCTCATCAAACGCCATAACCACTGTTGCAGCACCGTAACGTTTAATTTTCTTCGCATGTTCGATAAATAATTCTTCTCCCTCTTTTAAAGAAATTGAGTTGACAATCGCTTTACCTTGAACATTTTTTAGACCAGCTTCAATAATTTCCCATTTCGAAGAATCAATCATAATTGGAACTTTCGAAATATCAGGTTCAGAAGCAATCAAACGCAAATATTTTACCATAGAAGCTACACCATCAAGCATACCTTCATCCATATTGATATCGATAATTTGCGCGCCACCATCCACTTGGTCACGTGCAACCTGAAGTGCTTCTTCAAATTTTTCTTCTTTGATTAATCGCAAGAATTTTTTAGAACCAGTTACATTTGTACGTTCGCCAACGTTTACAAAGTTTGAATTTTCTCGTACAATTAAAGGTTCTAATCCAGAAAGTTGAATTTTTACGCCTGACATTGTTCACTAATTTTTCGAGGTTCGTATTCTTTTGCTAAATCTGCCATCAATTTGATATGATCTGGTGTAGTTCCACAACATCCACCCAAAATATTAACCAATTTTTTATCTAAGAAAGGTTTGATAAAATCTCGCATCATTTCAGGAGTTTCATCGTATCCACCGAAAGCGTTTGGTAAACCAGCATTTGGGTATGCGCTGACATAAAATGGTGCTTTTTCGGCTAATACTTCTAAATATGGAATCAAATCTGTTGCACCTAAAGCACAATTTAACCCAACTGAAATTAAATCAATATGTTCTAATGAAATCAAGAAAGCTTCTGTTGTTTGTCCAGAAAGTGTACGTCCAGATTTATCTGTTATTGTACCAGAAGCCATTAGAGGAACGTTGATTCCTGTTTTTTCTATCGCATCTTGAATTCCATAAAATGCTGCTTTTGCATTTAAAGTATCAAAAATAGTTTCGACAAGTAAAATATCTGCACCAGCTTCTAACATTGTTTTTGCTTGACGATAATATACATTTGCCAATAAATCAAAATCCACATCGCGATAACTAGGGTCATTTACTTGTGGCGAAATAGAGGCTGTCTTGTTGGTTGGACCTAAAGATCCAACTACAAAACGAGGTTTATCTGGGGTAGAAAACTCTTCACAAGCTTCTTTTGCTAAGCGAACGGCTTCGTAATTTAATTCATCAACCAAATCAACCATATCATAATCAACCATAGAAATAATATTGGCATTGAACGTATTTGTTTCGATTAAATCTGCACCAGCAGCCAAATATTCTCGGTGAATATCTTTTATGATTTGAGGTTGGGTTAAAACCAATAAATCGTTATTTCCTTTTAAAGAAGTATGAAAATCCTTGAATCGTTCTCCACGATAATCTTCTTCTTGTAAATTGTGCTTTTGGATCATCGTTCCCATTGCACCATCTAAAATAACAATACGCTCTTTTAGTATATCGTCTAATTTCATTCTAAATATTTTAAAAGCCTTATGGGAAGAAGTGTGAGGTAAGTCCTTATCTTTCTCTATTTGAGTAGGATTTAGCACCCAACTATACTTTGGGTTGCTAAGATTTCAACGGGCCTATTCCCTCCATCTTTCTTTATAAAGCTATGTGCAAAATTATTTAAAGTATTGAGAATAAAAAAATCAAGATTGAAAAAAACGAGTTCGAAACTTGGTTCATAGAAATAATTTTTGTTTGAAATAGTTCAAAATCTCTAATAGGTCATTTTTGAAATTTATTTTAGAAAATATTTCTTTAAAATTACTATTTTAAAGAAATAATATTTTAATTAGTTATTGAAAATTGTAGTTTTTAGAATATTTTTAATAAAAATAGGGTTTTATTAAAAATTATTAAGATTTGTTTTTTCTTTTAATTGTATTTTTTAGAAAATTATTTTTGTCTATAAATATTTATAGAATAAAATTCATTATTTGTGTATTTTTATCTATAATTACGGAAAATATTAAATTAAAGAAATGAAATTAATTTGGATATATAGAATTCTTTCGCCTAAATTTGTCCTCAGAAATAGTTCATTAAAATTTACATTTTATCAAGAAAAGTGGAGGGAAATGGCCCAAAGAAACTTTAGCAACCTGATTAATGAATCAAGGTGCTAAATCCATCCTTATAGGAAAGATGAATAAAAACTACTGTAAACCAATCTTCAATAATATTCTTTATTCAAAATGGTTCAATTGTTTTTATGCGATTGAACCATTTTTTTTCTTCACTTTTCTTTGGTAAATAATTAAAAACAAAACAAATAAATGAAAAAAATAAATATCGGATTGTTCGGATTTGGAGTTGTAGGAGAAGGAATTTACAAGGTATTGGAAGAAAAACCACAATTGAATGCTGCAATTAAAAAAATTGTAATTAAAGATAATTCTAAATCTAGAAATGCTCCGTCTGAATTATTTTCGACTAATGCGGATGATATTTTAAATGACGATGAAATAAATGTTGTTGTTGAGTTAATTTCGGATGCTGATGCGGCACATGATATCATTATAAAAGCGTTCAATAAAGGTAAACATGTGGTAAGTGCAAATAAAAAATTGATTGCAGATCATCACAAAGAATTATTGGATTTGCAAGCACAAAACAATGTTTCTTTTCTTTATGAAGCCTCTGTTTGCGGGTCAGTTCCGATTATTAGAAATCTAGAAGAATATTTTGATAACGATTTATTGAATTATGTATCTGGAATTGTAAATGGGACAACAAATTACATTTTGACGAAAATGGCGAATGAAAATGAGTCGTATCAAGATGCCTTAAAAGCAGCGCAAGAAAGTGGTTTTGCAGAAGCTGATCCAACGGCTGATGTAGAAGGTTTTGATGCGTCGAGTAAATTAGCAATTATTACGTTGCATGCTTTCGGTAAAAAGATTGATGTTGATCAAGTTATTCGAAAAGGAATTACTTCATTGAAAGTTGAAGATTTTAAATACGCAAAAGAAAAAAATTATACAATAAAGTTGATTGCTAATTCTAAAATTAATCATCAAACGGGTGAAATTACATCAACAGTTTTGCCAACTTTTGTTGAATTAAATAAAACAATTGCGCTTGTGAATAACGAATATAATGGAGTTTTGATTGGAAGTTCGCTTTCAGATGAGCAATTTTTATATGGAAAAGGAGCAGGGCGTTTCCCAACTTCTTCGGCTGTTTTGAGTGATATTTCTGCGTTGAAATATGATTATCAATATTCGATTCGAAAATATGAAAACAAAGAAGAAGGAGTTTTTAATCAAACAGGAAAGAAGCGAATTTATATCGGTTTTGAGAATCAAGCAGATGATGTTTCAAATATTTTTGATGAAATAGAAGAACGTTATCAGAGTAAAAATTACAATCATATTGTTGGTGTGATTGATATAGAAAAGCTCAAACAAAAAGAGACTATTGAAAATCCAAAACTTTCGATAATTGCGTTTGAGTAAATTTTTGTGATTAAAAAGCCTCAATATTAATTGAGGCTTTTTTGTAAATCTAAAAATTAAGGTTTTTGTAAATACTTTTCCAATAAAAGTTTTAGGGGTTTATTTTTAATTAATCCAGTATAAGTCATTTCAATTTTATAATCTTTTGAGATTAAAACCCAATATGGATAACTAATTTGTTCATTTTTATCAATGAATTCTTCTAAAAATAGGTGAGTTTTTTTATTCGATTTAGGTTCATATTTTTTGTTTAAAAAGATAATAGATTCATTTGTTTCTGCTTCAAATTCAATAAAATAAATGTCATTATTTAGAATTTGAAGTAATTCTTTATCCTTTTTTAATTGTTTCTTTTGAATCATACAGTAACTACACCAATTTGTCGAAAAATAAAGTAGAATTGGTTTAGGATTTTCATTAGAAATTGAATTAAATTTTTCTAATGAAATCTGTGCTTGGAGATTCAATGATGATAAAATGAATATGAAGTACCAGATTTTCATTAACGTAAATTGTATCGAACACCTATAAAACCTCTTGTTCCCTGCATAGGTGTATAGCTGTAATCATTTGGTTCAAAAATAACATCGTTTCTTCCTTTAGGAGGAGTAACGCCATTTCCAGGTTCTCCGAATGGGTCCCACCAACGAGCAATAACATCGCCTTTTGGTAAAACATTAAAAATATTTTTGATTCCACCATAGATTTCAATATTATTCTTAAATGATTTACTTAATTGAATATTTGCAATAACAGTTGGTTTTGAATATTCTGGTCGATAATCATTTTCTACTTGAGGTAATTTCATTTTGTCATTATAATTGGCGGTTAAATCAACAGTAAAACCTTTTTTGAATGTATAACTTGCTAAGAAATTTCCAGACCATTTTGGTGCATGATATTGAACTTCTTTTTCTCCATCTTCTTTTTTGTATACATCCATATAGGTTGCGCCAAGCATTATTTTTAGAGGAAAGTCAAATGTTGCATCTAGGTTTAAAGAAACTCCTTGAGATATTGCGTGTCCATCTAAATTGTCATAGATAATCTTTGTTTCGTCAGTATCTGTATCAGCAATAATTTTGTTTGTGAAATAAGAATAGAATGTTGTAAAATCAAAGTTTAAAGCGGTGAAAGAAGTTGGTAGTTTGAATACATAATTAATATTTCCATTATATGATTTTTCAGGTTTTAATTCATTTTCAAAAACTACTTGTCTAGCTCCAGTTAATGCACGATGATCTTCTGTGAAGACATTCACAACACGAAATCCCGTACCAAAACTTGCTCTTAAAGTATGATGAGATGAAGGTGAAAATTTGTATGCAATTCTTGGAGAATGTATTCCTTTATGTGTTTTATCATAATCAAATCGATAACCAAGTAATAATTTGTTTTCAGAATTTAATGTCCATTCGTCTTGTACAAAAATACCAGGAATCTGTGTATTCATTGGGTTATTCTTGATTAGATTATTATCCTCATCATATTCTCCAGTACCTCTTGTGTTATCATCATAATAAGTATATTTAAATGAAGATCCTAAAAGTAAGCTATGTTGTCCAATTATCTTATCCCAATAAGCTTGAGCAAAAATAACTTGTTGTTTTCCTTGATAAGATTCTGGACCATAAAATGAATTCTGTTGATGAAAATTATAAGAAAATTGAGTCATTATTTTTTCTTTTATAGGTAATTGATACATTCCTATCGCTTCAAAACGATTTGTCATAATACTTTCGGCATAAACTTCGTCACTTCCTCTGTGTAGTTTTCTTTTCCAATTCATTTGACCTCCCCATCTATCTTCGTATAAATAACGTAAAGCAACTGATGCTGTTCTATTTTTTTGACGTTCAAAATCAAATTTATTGAATAACGTGATGCGATCTTGTAACGTTACATCCGTAAAACCGTCGTTATTTTTATCTTTCTTATTACCATATTTAAAGTAATTAAAACCAAATAAACTATTTACCTTTTCTCCTAAATTGTATTTGTATCCACCATCAAGATTGGTTTCCAACCAAGAAGTTGTAAAAGCATCCAAAGATAATTTTGGAGCAGATTTAGGAGATTTCGTAATTACATTAATTATACCACCCATGGCTTCTGTTCCATAAAGGGAAGATGCTGGTCCTTTTACAACTTCTATTCGTTCTACCAAAGAGTTCGGAATTCCGCTCAAACCATAAACAGTAGATAAAGAAGAAACAATTGGCATTCCGTCAATTAAAATCATGGTATATGGACCTTCCATTCCGTTAATATGAATATCACCTGTGTTACAAACATTACAGTTTAGTTGTGGTTGAACACCATTTATTAATTGTACAGCGTCAAATAATGAAGGTGTTGGATTTTTTTGAAAAAACTTTGGTGTATAGATTTCAATTGGAACTGGACTATCAGATTTTCTTACAGCTTTCATTGTTCCTGTAATTACAATCTCATCTAAATTTTCTGAAGAATCTTCCATATAAATAGAATCTTTTTGTTCCTGAGCATTTGATAGAATGGAGGTTAAGGTGATGAATAAATAAAATGTTGTTTTCATGTTAAGTAAAATTTATAATCAAATTAAAAAGTTAGACAAATCTAACAAAAATATTATTAAAAATGAATTTTTAAATTTTACTTAATTTTCAACTATATTTGTTTCCATGAATTCATTGGTCGAAGAAAATTACCTAAAAGCATTATTTCATCTTTCTGAAAATGGGAAAGGAGAAGTGAATGTGAAGGATTTGAGTAAGCATTTGGAAATAAAAATGCCTACTGTAAACAGTATGATGAAAAAATTAGCTGAAAAAGAATTGGTGATTTATGAATCGTATAAACCACTTCGGTTATCTGATAAAGGAATTCTGAAAGCTTCTTTGATTGTAAGAAAACACCGATTAACAGAGATGTTTTTGGTAGATAAAATGGGATTTGGTTGGGAACAAGTTCATGAAATTGCTGAGCAAATAGAACATATTCAAAGTCCAATTTTTTTCGATAAAATGGACGAATTATTGAATTTTCCTAAATTAGATCCGCATGGTTCTCCAATTCCAGATAAAAATGGAAAAATAGAAATTATCAATTACAAAAAATTGGCCGAATTTATAGAAGGTGATAAAGTAGAAATATGCGCTGTTATTGGTTCTTCTGATGAATTTTTGAAGTATTTGAATTCAAAAAATATTCATTTGAATGATGAAATTGAAATCATTTCTGTTGAAGATTTTGATGGAACAATGAAGGTTAAGTTCCTAAAATCAAATGAAATTGAAATATTTAGTAATCATGTGACTTCAAGATTATTAGGTAGATAATGGTTTTTAATTTATAAAAAGAAAAAAGCAAGTTATTTAACTTAAAAAAGCAAGTTATTTAACTTGCTTTACAATTATTCCGCTTTTCCTTTTATTCTGAAAATTTTTCGAGAAGAAACTGGATCGTTAGATGTGATTGTTACAGATTTATTGAAATCTCCAGTCACAGAACCACTTGAATATTTAACGGTAATATCCGCAGATTTTCCTGGTTCGATAGGTGTTGTAGGATATTCAGGAACTGTACATCCACAAGAACCAACAACGCTTTTAAGAATTAAAGGTTTATCACCTGAGTTGGTTACTTTCATCTTAGCTGTTACTTCGGTATTCAACTTTATATTTCCAAATTGAATTTCTTCTTTTTCTAAACTAAGTGTTTGAGCAAATAAACTTGTAACGCCTAAAGCAAAAGCACCTAAAAACATTAATTTTTTCATGACGATAATTAATTTGTAACCAAAGTTAAAATAAATAATACAAAAAGTCTACCTTTTTTTGTATTTTAGTACTAAAATAATTAATATATATTAATATGAAAAGAATAATTGTTACAATAATGCTTCTAGTTTACAATTTTACTAATGCACAAATGTCTTCTACAGCTACTGTTAATGAATATAATCTACAAACTATTGTTGCAGAAGTAAAACAACAGAAATATACAGAAGGAGTTACTAATAAAGATGAATATTTTAATGTTAATTTTCTTCCTGCAAGTATAGATGGTTTCAAAGAAAAGGAGAATTTTAGATATAATGCATTACTAGACGATTTAGAGTTTTTAAGAGATGGATATTTATATAAAATGAATAAATTATCAAACCAGACTATTAGATTCGATGATGGTAAAATTCTTAAGTATGTAAGTTATATTGATGGGGGTACATTAACATCAAGATATTTACAAGTATTATCACCTTTAGATCGAAAAATTGTACTTTATAGAAAATTATCTAATGATGGAGTAGATGGTCTTGGTGCTGGTGGTTTAAATGCTTCTAATAAGAGAAATTATTTTAAACAAGAGAAATTATTGATTGGTTATAGTGATAAAATGTATAATGTTCCAAATTCAACTAAAAAATTTAAAGATTTTACAGATAAAGACGTAAATCAAATTGTAAGTACAAATAAACTTAGCATAAAAAAAGAACAAGATTTAATTAAACTTATTGATTTATTGAATAAATAAACAAATTATATAATATCTTAGAAATGTTGGGCAGATTGTGTAAATTTGCCCAAATTTATTTTAAGTCATATATAAATAATGGAAATCGCATCTAAATATACGCCAACGGAAGTTGAAGGAAAATGGTATGAATACTGGATGGAGAAGAAGTATTTTAAATCTACTCCAGATGAAAGAAAAGCTTACACAATCGTCATTCCACCACCAAATGTAACAGGTGTCTTGCACATGGGACATATGTTAAATAATACGATTCAGGACGTTTTAATTCGTCGTGCGCGTATGCGTGGATTTAACGCTTGTTGGGTACCAGGTACAGACCATGCTTCAATTGCTACTGAAGCGAAAGTTGTTGCGAAGTTAAAAGAGGAAGGTGTTTCTAAATTTGATATCGGTCGTGAAGAATTTTTAAATCACGCTTGGGATTGGACGCATAAACATGGTGGAATTATTTTAGACCAATTAAAAAAGTTAGGAGCTTCTTGCGATTGGGATCGTACGAAATTTACGATGGATCCAGATTTATCTGAATCTGTTCAACGTGTTTTTGTTGATTTATATAACAAAGGATTAATTTACCGTGGATACCGTATGGTAAATTGGGATCCGGAAGCAAAGACAAATATTTCTGACGAAGAAGTTATTCATGTTGATAAAAATGGAAAATTATATCATTTAAAATATCAAGTTGACGGAACTGATCAATATATTGTTGTGGCGACAACTCGTCCTGAAACAATTTTTGGTGACTCTGCAGTTTGTATCAATCCAAATGACGAGCGATATGAATGGTTGAAAGGAAAACAAGTTATTGTTCCAATCGTTGGTCGTAAAGTAAATATTATCGAAGACGAATATGTTGACATCGAATTTGGTACAGGATGTCTTAAAGTTACGCCTGCACACGATGTGAACGATTACGAATTAGGTAAAAAACATAATTTAGATTTTATTGATATTTTTACGGATGATGCGAAATTAAATGATTTAGGATTAAATTATGCTGGATTAGATCGTTTCAAAGCGCGTAAAGAAATCGAGAAAGAATTAGAAGAAAAAGGTTTACTTGAAAAAGTAGAAAATTATAATAATAAAGTTGGTACATCTGAAAGAACAGGAGCGGTGATTGAGCCTAAAATTTCAAATCAATGGTTCTTGAAAATGACAGATTTAGCTAAACCAGCTTTAGAAAATGTAATGAATGATACGATTAAATTTCATCCTGCGAAATTTAAAAATACATATCGTAATTGGATGGAAAATGTAACAGATTGGAACATTTCTCGTCAATTATGGTGGGGACACCAAATTCCTGCATTTTTCTATGGTGATGGAAACGAAGATTTCGTTGTTGCTCTAACAAAAGAAGAAGCTTTACCATTAGCACAGGAAAAAACAGGAAATGTTACATTAACAATCGAAGATTTACGTCAAGACGAAGATGCGTTAGATACTTGGTTTTCTTCTTGGTTATGGCCAATTTCTGTTTTCAACGGAATCAATGAGCCAGAAAATGAAGAAATCAATTATTATTATCCAACACAAGATTTAGTAACTGGTCCAGATATTATTTTCTTTTGGGTTGCGCGTATGATTGTGGCTGGATATGAGTATCGTAACGAATTACCTTTCGAAAATGTATATTTCACAGGAATTGTTCGTGATAAACAAGGGCGTAAAATGTCAAAATCGTTAGGGAATTCACCAGATCCAATCGAATTGATGAACGAATATGGTGCAGATGCTACGCGTATGGGAATGTTGCTAACAGCGCCTGCTGGGAACGATTTACCTTTCGATGTTGATTTGTGTCTACAAGGACGTAATTTTGCGAATAAAATTTGGAATGCTTTCCGTCTAATAAAAGGTTGGGAAGTGAAAGAAGATTTAGAACAAACTTCTGCTCAAACAAAAGCGGTTGAATGGTTCGAAAATAAATTCCAACAAGCATTAGCAGATATCGAACATAATTACGATCAATATCGTTTATCTGATTCATTGATGGCAATTTATAAATTGATTTGGGATGATTTCTGTTCTTGGTACTTAGAAGCAATTAAACCTACTTTTGGTGAGCCAATTGATGCAAAAACTTATGCAGCAACAATTTCTTATTTAGAAAATGTATTGAAAGTTTTACATCCATTTATGCCTTTCTTAACAGAAGAAATTTGGCATTTAATTGCTGAAAGAACAGAAAACGAAGCCTTAATTATTTCTAAATATCCTGAAGTAACATCTTTCAATGAAGAGATTATCAAGAATTTTGAAAATACAAAAGAAGCAACAACTGCTATTCGTGGATTACGTTCAGAAAAAGGAATGTCACCAAAAGAAGCATTAGAAGTTTTTGCTGATGCTCAAGCTGCGAATGAAATTTATGTAGATGTGTTCTCTAAATTAGGAAATGTTTCTAATTTCAATACAGGTGATAAACCAGAAAAAGGTTTTGCTTTCCGTGTTGGTACGTTAGAATTTATGGTTCCGATGTCTGATAATATCGATATTGAAGCTGAGCGTGAGAAATTACAAAAAGAGTTGGATTACAACCAAGGTTTCTTAAACTCGGTTCGTAAAAAATTATCAAACGAAAAATTTGTTGCTGGTGCGCCAGAACAAGTGATTAATGCAGAACGTAAAAAAGAGGCTGATGCATTATCTAAAATTGCTCAAATTGAAGAGCAGTTACAAGCTTTGTAATTTTAATTTAATTTTTAAAATATATGAAAAACCACTCCAAATTTTGGAGTGGTTTTTTTATTGATTTTTTTCGATTAACTTTAATAAAGCCTCAAAAAAGTATAAATGTCAAGCGAATTAAATTACAAAAAGAAAAAGTTGTATTCTGATTTTTTAAACCAAGAAAGAAATATTTTTGTTTGGATACCAGAGCGTTTTATAAATGAAAGTTTGCCTGTTTTGTATTTATTAGATGGCGGAATTAATGAAAAATTTAAGCAAATATCAAAACTAATTGATGAGTTAATTATATCAAATCATATTCAACCATTGATGATTGTAGGAATTGAAAATATTAATCGAAATTTAGATTTTACAAGAAATACATACATTGCAAAAGATAAAAAATGGGTTCCAGAATATGGAAATGCAGAATATTTTGAGAAATTTATTGTATTAGAATTACTTCCTTATATTTCGAAAAATTACTATACAAATAATTCGAAAACTATTGTTGGTGAGTCTTTAGGCGGATTATTGGTAATGGATATATTGTTTTATTTTTCGCATTATTTTGATTCTTATATCGCAATTGATCCTTCGCTTTGGTGGAATAACCACGAATTGTTTGACTCTTATTGTAAAAAATTTGATTTTAATCTATTAGAAAATAAAAAGATTTGGATTTCAAGTTCTAAAACTATTTCAATTTCAAAGTTTACAGATCAATTTGTAGAAAAATTACGCGAAAAAGATAACTTGAAATCAAATTGGAATTATTTACATGATCCTTCGCAAAATCATTTCACAATTTTCAATTCTTCAATAAAATCAGCGTTAATATGGATGTTTAAGTAATATTTTTTTAAATGATTCATATTACTTCAATAGGTTTCTCCAACAAGTTTGTCTAAATTTGCAAACCTTTTTAAAAAGAATTAATGCAGTATTTAGAACTACTTTTAATCGGAGTTTTCACAGCTTTTATTGGATCATCCATTCCTGGATTGTTGAATATGACGGTGGTAAAAATTGGGAAACAAGAAGGAACTAAAAGTGCATATAGTTTTATGTCTGGAACAGCGATTACGATTGCAATTCAGGTTTATTTGGCAATTTTTCTGGCAAAATTTATTGATTTTAATGAAGAAGTTACTAAAATTTTTAGGGAAGTTGGATTAGCTGTTTTTGTAATTATTACGATTTATTTTCTCTTTTTTGCAAAGAAACAAGATCAAAAAAATAAGAATAAAAAGCTAAAACAACAAGGTAATGTAAAACAGAAAAATAAATTCATCTATGGGTTATTGTTATCTGCCATAAATGTTTTTCCAATACCTTTTTATGTATTTTTAAGCGCAACGTTGATTTCGTATAATGTTAATGTTTTTGGACAACCAAATAGCTCAGTTTTTGCTTTAGGAGTCGTTATTGGTTCGATGATTATTTTTGGTCTGTATCTGAAATTTTTTAATTCAAAATCAGAAGAAGATTCGTTTATTTTAAAGAATATCAACTATGTAATAGGAGGAGTGACGAGTGTGATTTCTTTGTTAACGATTTATCAACTTTTTCAATAAAAATTTAATTCAAATTTTGCTTTGGATGCGAGTATTTAAGCAAATATTCCATCACTTCATCGCATTCTTTTCCTTCTAAAATATAACTCAAAATATCTTCGATTAATTCATCAATAATTTGAGGATTAAATTCAAATTTTTTAGCTAAATCAATACAAATTGCTTTTTCATTTTGATGAATATTCAAATCAACAACCATTAACAAAACAGCGTCGTACAACAAAGAAAGTCGATCAGTAAAGGTTTTTGGCAACGTAAAATCAAACTTCGTGTTCTCGTTCAAAATATAACTTATATCTTTGGCAGAAAGCTCATGAAATTTGGCAATATCAGAGATAATTTGAATCTCTTTTTCATTCAAATTACCATCACTTTTACCAATAATAAATAAATTTTTGATGTGATTTAATTTGTCAATCAAAGTAAGATTATTTTTCATTTGTTGCTTTTTGGGATTAAAAATACTTAAAATAGTGTTAAATTAACGTTCAAAATTTTTCATGTGCCAGATTTTAAAACGAAAATAGATGAGATTTATGATAAGCAATGTAAGAATAAAGCAAATATTCGTCATCTTACTGTTTATTAGCGAAAAATATATTTAGAAAGAGTTTTTCACATATGAAACCGATTTTAAAAGTCAATTGGTTTTTATCACCTTCAAAATTTCTCAATTATCCCTATAATTCTACAACTCAAAAGGTAATTGATTTTTTGATGAAATATTTTTAAATCTCGGTTCAACGATTTAATTTTATATTTGTTTTATACAACAATCAACGTTATTTTTGTAGTTAAATCTTATAGAATTGTTATCAAAAAAGACAAAATACGGACTAAAAGCAATGGCTCATTTGGCCAGACAAGAAAGTAACAAACCAGTTTTAATCGGACAAATTTCTGAAACAGAAGTTATTCCGAAAAAATTCTTGGAGGCTATTTTATTGGATTTAAAAAAGTTAGGCTTTGTCAATTCGAAACAAGGAAAAGGTGGTGGATATTATTTGGCACGTGATGCGAAAGATATTAGTTTAGCATCTTTGATTCGTGTTTTAGAAGGACCAATCGCGCTTTTACCTTGTGTAAGTAAAAATTACTACGAAAAATGTGATGATTGCCCTAACGAAGGCATTTGTACATTGAATAAGGTGATGGTTGAATTGAGAGATTCGACTTTAGAAATTCTTGAAAATAAATCTTTAGAAAGTTTAAAATAAATCTTTAGCCTGAGTTTTTCAGGCTTTTTTATTGTAAAATTTTATAAGAATGAAGAAAAAAAGTATAACTCTTTTTCGAGAATTCTTCCTAATTTCGAACATTTGTATTTCATGAAAAATAGATCTATACAACAAGAGTTTAAAGAACTTTTAGAAC